>JASFFM010000067.1:0-14034 GCA_050124295.1 Desulfobacterales bacterium
TCAGGGATGGATCTGTCATTGGGGTCGACGTCGTGCGCTTTGCATCGCTCGTTTTCGGTGTAAAGCGCCTGGATGGGGGCGTAAGGTTCTGTGAGCGTAAGACGGGTTTGTTGTGATCGGGCGGCAGTGAAAATGTTTATGGACCGAGCAAGGACTGCTTCGCATGAGGTGCCAACTCAAGGCGCGTATCCTTTTGGTGGTCGGAATCCTTGCTCAAGCCCATCAATGTTGGTGGCGTGAAATCCTCACACATCATCTGGCCGCCCAAGTTGCATAGCAGGTACAACTGAAGCGATCATTTAAAAACCGTTCGACGATGTAGTCTTTGGGCGCGAGATTCAGCTTCATCATGTCGTCCACAAGCCTGTCGCGATTCGTTTCGAGGAACATCGCCATACTCGCCTCACGATGCCCCTTTTTGCGCAGATTAGATGAACGGGAGTTCAGCAGCGATGACATCTGGCGGGACTGGGCGATCTCTTCATCGATAGCATCTTCGTAGACCAGCCTTTTCGTTTGTGCTTCGTCCCCTCCCATCGCCGGGGCAACCAGAAGGGCAATGACCATCAGGGCTATCACGGAAATCAGTGTTTTCATGTTCTCCTCCTTTGTATGGTGTGGTGCTGTTAAACATCGACAATGACCAATGGATCTATGCGCCAACGATTCGGTTTGATATGAAGCCCAAACGATAAAGGGGATGTCCATTTTAGTGCCGAGAACAGGAGCGAGATGAAGATGGCCAGCAGCAAGCACTTCGTGAGATTTGCGCATTAGCGTTGCCCTAAGAACAGAGCACTTCTCGTGCCAAAAATTACGCCCGTGCGATATGCCCCATCCGGTGGATGGATGTCTTCCCTTGATTATTAGAGAAATCGAAATGGGCTAAAATTCTATTGGGTAAAAGTTTTGATAGTGCATCGGATTAAGTCTGTAAACTTGGTAGGCACTTCAATGGCAAGCAGTATGTTCCGTTGACACCAGGATTCATGTTTAGCCCAAATGGTTGCCCTGAATGGGTCCGATGTCCCTTTGTGAGGGGCGCATGGCAGAACGCAGCGCCGACCATTTTCGCCCGGCGGGCAAGCCTGCGGCATTCCTTTCTGACGTTCGCAGGCGCTTACGGTCGCATGGGTATAGCGGCGCTCCCGAAGGCCTGGTGCGAGAGACCGCCAAGGCGCACTGAAATATCCGGGCTGACGTTTGAGGGTGTATCGTTGCCGAAGATGCCTTCAGAAACGGCAGGCTGAAGAGAACCACGACCCGCAGGGCTCGCCATATCGGAATGTCCGACGCGCGCTACGTCATTCTGGGGGAACTGTATCGAAAAAGAAGGAAGAGGCCTTCCAGGCAGGGACAAAGGAGAATGAGCCGATCATTCTACATCCTGAAGAAAATGACACAGGCCCAGAATGGCGACAGAAACGCCTGGGGGCGTTTACCGGAAACGGCAGGGCACGATCATCCAAAACGATATTGCCTCCCCTACACGTTGGCCTCACGGCCGATCGGGGAGAGCCATTTCCTCGCCACCATCAAGGGCCCTGGGCCATGGCGCGCTTCAGATCACCGTGGGCGTCTCTAAAATCAGATGCCCTCCGACGATCAAGGCGCGGTCAACACTCTCGACGACGCGCCGAATCGCACCCTACCAAGTGGGTGCGCCCTGCCGGGCACACCAATAAAAAGGCCGTAACCCCTTAGGATTACGGCCAATCGTATCGTGTGGTGGCGATGCAGGGACTTGAACCCCGGACACTGCGGATATGAGCCGCATGCTCTGACCAGCTGAGCTACATCGCCAGAAAAAAGCAGCCTGTTAGCAATTCTAAGGCCACAAGTCAAGCCGAAAGATCATTTGGATGTGGCCACCGGCAATGACCCGGATATCTCGACCGCGAATTCCTGCAGCTCAACTTCGGGCGGCAGTTCGCCGAATACCACCAGAAAGGGGACTTCCTTCCCCGGGTCCACCTTGACGTTGCTGTTGTTGTCGCCGGTCCGGTTGCTCAGCCTTTTCTGAATATCCGCCAATGGTAGCGTCGCCAGTTCCTCCGGCGTCAATAGATTTCCGCAGTAGGCCTTGGCGGCACGTTGGAATTGACGCCCGTTGGCATAAACACGTCCGGTCACTCGGATGTAGCTGCGGGGGCTGGCGTAACCGTTCGTCACGCGTCCCTGGATGGTGTAAAGCCGGCCGGCCTGCTGATTCTCTACCCAATCCCCTTGCAGGGAGGCTTCCACGGGAATGATCGCTTCCTGGGCCGGGCTGCCGAAAAATTGACCGATATAGGGGATTCCAGAGAGATCCGGCATCTTGATGGCCGGCAATTTGATGTCTGTGTACTGGGGCAAAAAATATCCCGCCGCCCCCAACAAGGCCAAAATCAGGAGAAGCACGAGGCTTTTACTCGTTTTTTTCTTCCGTTTCATCGGTGCCGCCGGTTTGATCGGCTTGGTTTCAACGGGCGGGGTTGCCATGGTCTGGGTATCGGCGGCGGCCATTTCATCCATCAGTTCCTGGGTCAGATCCCGGTTGGACATATCACCGGCGCGACCGAGAGCCCCCACGGCAGCAGGCTCGGAGAGGGTCTCGGCACCGATTTCTTCGGAATCGATATCGAGATCGACCTCCTCGACCGCCAGATCGTCGTCCATGATTTCAAAATCGAGGTCCCCCTCTAAGTCATCAACGACACTGTCCGGTCCGCTGTCCGCTAACCCCAGTCCCAGATCCTCGGATTCAGATGTATCGAACAGGGCCGAAGCCTCGCTCGGTTCTTCATCGAGCATGTCGAATTCAAGATCAAGATCATCATTTTCATCGCTGACCGGCTGAAGGTCAAAATCGAGATCCAAATCGTCGATATCTTCGTCT
Source organism: Desulfobacterales bacterium (assembly GCA_050124295.1). Classification (GTDB taxonomy): domain Bacteria; phylum Desulfobacterota; class Desulfobacteria; order Desulfobacterales; family UBA5852; genus JABZFP01. The sequence continues at coordinate 2,879 of JASFFM010000067.1, forward strand.
GCGGTGCTCGACGCATCGGTGGTATCTTCCACGTCCAGCATTTTTTCCAGCTCGGAAAGATCCAAAGCATCATCGCTGCCGGTCGTTTCTTCGCCCGTTTCCTCCTTATCCGGCACAGGAGGCGCAACATCGTCCATATCGAGATCGAGGTCGAGATCTCCGGGTGCTTCCACCGATTCGGCATCCCCTTCTCCACCGGCACCGTCCATCTCGAGAATTTTTTCGATATCGTTTAGATCGAGTTCCCGGGTGGCGTCGTCCATTTCATCTTCGTCACCGCCATCCAGTCCGTCCAGGTCGATATCCAGTTCCAAATTGTCGGAGGAATCTTCCACGTCGACCTGCGGGGAATCCTCGGATCCCTCGAGCAGGGCTTCCAGTTCGCCGACGTCCAGCTCCCGTGTTTCCTCAGGGATGTCTCCTGTCGCGGCGGGCGACGTGTCCGAAGGGGGTGGATCGACATCATCCATTTCCAGGAGGAGATCCGTTTCTTCACCGTCGGCAACCACGTCGGCATCTTGGGGGCCGCTGTCTTCCAGGGTCTGGCTCAATTCGGAGAGGTCCAGCTCGGGAAGCACCTCTTCAGCGGGCGTTTCCTCCGATACGGCTTCGCCATCAAGGTCCCATTCCTGGCCTTCGGGCGCTTCGGGAGTCTCGAAATCCAATTCGAGTTCGGCATCCAGGTCTTCACTCACAGGTTCGTCAGCAGCTTTTGCCAGCACACTACCAAGTTCGGAGAAATCCAGATCCTCGGTTTCTTCGATGGATACATCCTGATCGTCACCGTCATTAAAAATACCGTCAAGTCCCGGGGCCAGTTCGAAGCCCATATCCGCCTCGTCCTCGGTTCCTTTGGCGGCCAAATCCCCCCCGTCTTGCTCCTCGTCGGCGAGATCGGAGATACCAATTTCTTCCGTTTCCTCGACATCCGGGGCCTGGCCGTCGTCTTCCAGCAAATCTTCCAGTTCCGGCGCCATGTCCAGTTTGATCTCATCTGCGCCCCCCTCGGTATCTCCGAAATCAAGATCGTCGGGGGCCGTATCGAGACCGCCGGTGCTCTCTTCGACGGCCGCAATTTCGTCGCTCAACCCGGTGTCTTCATCCAGCAGATTCTCGAGGTCTTCAAGATCGATATCGAGCTCTTCAATGACGCTATCTTCTTTTTCGACCGCCGATCCGGCCATGTCATCCACCAAGGCGTCTCCAATATCGAGGCTATCAGGTTCCGGTTGCTCGTCGCCCGCCTCGGATTCACTCGCGCCAGCCTCGGTGTCAAGCATTTTTTCGAGATCGGCCAGGTTGAGTTCCTCCGTTTTGAAATCCTCCTCCGGCTGCGGCCGGGCCATGGTGTCCGCATCCTCACTGAGCAGCTGATCGAGTTCATCAAGATTGATTTCATCGGTGACCATCTCATCATCATCATCCGGGGACGGTTCGCCGATTTCTTCATCGGCAAAAAATTTTAGCTCCGAAGGTGCGCTCTCCGGCATTGCCTCATCGTCGGCCGCTTCGTCAGGTTCTTCTGCCATAAATGCCGTCGCGGCACCTGCTGTCGCTATCGCGGCCGCGCCGAGCCCCATGCCATCGTCAGCGAATTCAGGAAGATCTTCAGGCGACGTTTCAGGAGGGAACGCCACCCAAATATGCTGACATAGCGAGCAGCGAACCTTCGATCCAGACACCCTCAGCATCGTTTCATCCAGTCTAAAACTGGTACTGCATTTCTGGCAGGTAAGAATCATGACACACCCCAACGGTTATAATTTCAAGTGATAGACTTCCGGCAGGTTTCGATAGAACTCGGCATAATCGAGACCATAACCGACGAGGAATCCCTTTTCGACCGTGTGACAGGCGTAGTCCACGGACACATCGGTTTCCCGTCTTTCCCGTTTGTCGATCAAAGAGCAGATACGGACGGAAGCCGCTCCGGAAGATCGAAGATAATCGACCAGATGGGACAAGGTCCGTCCGGTATCCACAATATCTTCAACAATCAAGATGTCCTTGTTTTTGATTTCTAGTTCCACGTCTTTGGTCAGCTTGATCCGCCCCGACGAAGAGGTACCACCGCCGTAACTGGAGACACACATGAAGTCGACTTTCACGGGGATAGACAGCTGTCGAATAAGATCGGACAAAAAGATAAAGGCACCTTTCAAAATGCCGATAAGAATCAATTCGCGGTCCTTGTAGTCGGCTGAAATGACCTGGGCGATGTGGCTTACCTGGGCATCGATCTCTTCCTTCGTCAGTACCGGAATAAATTCAGACATAGCCTTTTAACGTCTAACGAAGGATTCAAACGAAACGAACCCTGGAATGATTCCAGCACGCCAGAACTCCGGCACCCGGAATTGATTACCGTGCGCATCCCTGGAGTGGGCTTGCCTCAGGGGTTCGATCCAGCGGTCGTCACTGCTGTGTATTTCGATAGCGATGGTGAAACCCTGTTCAATCGCATCCTGAAATGTGATGATGTTGCCGCCAACCTGTCTCCGAAAAAAGAAATGCCCCTGCCCGTGTTCTGAACCGACTTTAAAATCTCACCGAAGGCGTGCATACCCTGCTTGCTCGCCGTTTCACGCCTTGCTAGGTACCCTGATCGCTATTTAAAGAATAGGATCTCATCCCTGGGCTTGCCAGCAACCCCGTAAGTATGCAACCAGCGCTTTTTGTTATTAAATCTACCAGTTTACTTCGACATAAGTATTAAAAATAATCGGAGTTGTCAATAAATTTGATTGGTTACAGTCCCGTTGCGGCCAACTTTTCAAACAATTGCTGCTGTTCCTCGGATAATTGCTTCGGCAAAGACACCTGCACCACAATAAACAGGTCACCGCGCCCGCCCTCCCGCATCTGGGGAATTCCGTGCCCTGAAATACGCATGCGGGTGCCGTGCCGGGTTCCCGGAGGAATCTTCATGTTGATGGATTTCCCCTCCAGGGTCGGAATTGAAAGTGTGGTTCCAAGGACCGCTTCGGAAAGTTTGATCTCTCGATAGACAAGCACATCGTGACCCTCGGATTTGAAAACACTGTCCGGCTGAACCCGGGAGCGAATGTATAAATCCCCCGCAGGCCCGCCCATCGCGCTGGGTGCGCCTTTGCCCGCCAGTCGTAATTTCTTCCCGCTGATCATACCCTTGGGTATTTTGACGGTCAGGCGTTCAGCACGCCCTTCATGCTGAAAGTCCAGCGTTTTGGTCGTTCCGCTGGCTATTTCCTGCAGGGTCAGCGCCAGTTCATATTCCAGGTCGGAACCCTTGGCCGGCGCGCGCCCCCCCATACCGAAGTCAAAAGGCGACTCACCGCGCCCGAAAGAAAAACGCACACCGCCCTGCCGACCGGTGGTGAAATCGCCCCCAAACCCGAATTCACGAAATACATTGCCGAAATCGAAATTGCGGAAAATATCTTCCTGGGAATACTGCTGACGAAACCCCTCGGAACCAAAACGGTCGTATTGTTGACGTTTTTCCTTGTCGCTGAGAACCGCATAGGCCTCGCTTATCTTCTTGAACTGTTCCTCCGCCTTGGCGTCCCCCTTGGCGTGATCGGGGTGATATTTCATCGCCATACGGCGGTAGGCTTTCTTGATTTCTTCGTCGGAAGCGTTTTTGGAAACGCCCAGAACCCCGTAATAATCCGAACCGGCCATACATATCCTTCCTCGCTCCGGTTTGTTTCCGGCGCCTGTCGGTTGTGTTGTAGTCGCATAAGCGAACCTGCCGTGGCAAGGTGAATACGACTGTCAATCGATACTTTATTATTTATAACTGTTTAAAATAAATCGATATTTACCTCATGTCAATAGAACCCTGACCCGGCCCGGAAGGGCGAGGGCCGGATTCAATCCCTTCGCCAGACGAAGCCCACGCGGCGATGCGGGATGCCCCCCCGGATCTTCGCTGGCCAGGGCCGTGAGCGTCCTATGGGTAGCGACAATGGGTGGGGCGCAATCACCGACCTGTGTCGCGCATGGATGTGCTAAAGCTTAGCCCGGGGTTCAAATTTAGGTCAGGCGCAAGAGCGCAGCGTGACCATCAAGGCCGTCATGGCAGCGGGGGTGATACCTTCCATCCGGGAAGCCTGGCCAAGGGATGTGGGGCGAATGGCAGCCAGTTTTTCCTTGAGTTCGTTGGACAACCCGTGCACCTGACGAAAATCGAAGTCCTCCGGAATCCGAACCTTTTCCATATCTTGGAGTTTTTCGGCGTCCTTCATCTGGCGCCGGATATACCCCTCGTATTTTACTTCGATCTCCACCTGGCGGATGACCTCGGCATGCAATGGAACGGCCGGCGGGGCCAGGGTTGTGACCGCCTCGTAGGTCAATTCGGCCCGCTTGAGCAATTGATCGAGGGCGACACCACTGGACAGGGCATGGCTGCCCTGCTTGGCAAGGTAGCGGTTGACCTCCGGGAGGGGCTTGATCACGACCTGTTTCAGACGCCGGGTTTCATCCGCAATGGCCTGGCGGCGCGCGACAAGGTCCTTGATCGTGTCGGCATCGATCAAGCCCAGGGCGTGCCCCGTTTCCATCAGGCGTAGGTCGGCGTTGTCTTCTCTCAAGATCAGCCGGTATTCGGCGCGTGAAGTGAACATACGGTAGGGTTCCCGGGTCCCCCGGGTCACCAGATCGTCGATCATAACGGCCATGTATGCCTGTGCGCGGTCTAAAAGGAAAGGCGGACGCCCCTGCTGGCGGCAGGCCGCGTTGATGCCCGCCCACAATCCCTGGGCGGCCGCCTCCTCATAGCCGGAGGTGCCATTGATCTGCCCCGCCAGATAGAGCCCGGCAACCTTTTTGGTCTCCAGCGTAGGCTTGAGCTGGATGGGGTTGATGTAGTCGTATTCGATGGCATAGGCCGGCCGCATGATTTCGGCCTCCTCCAGACCTTCGACCGCGTGAACAAAGGCCAGTTGTATCTCCACGGGTAGGCTGTTGCCCAATCCGCTGGCATAAATTTCTTCCGTATCCAGGCCTTCGGGTTCCAGAATAACCTGATGACGGTCCTTGTCCGGAAAGCGGACGATCTTGTCCTCGAAAGACGGGCAATAGCGGGCCGGCGTGCCTTTGATGACACCGCTGTACAATGCCGAGTGCTTTAGGTTCCGACGAACGATATCATGGGCCCGCCGGGAGGTATAACCGATATGGCTGGATCGCTGGGGTAAATGGATGCGGTCGCTGAAAAACGAAAAAGGGCGGGGGTCGGGCTGCAAGGCCTGGCTCTCGAAACGCGAAAAATCGATCGTGGCGCGATGCAGGCGCGGGGGTGTCCCAGTTTTCATGCGGCCCATGACAAAGCCCATCTCACGAAGGTTAGCGGCCAGGGCGTCGCTGGCAAATTCACCGGCCCGGCCCGCCTTGACACTGCGATCGCCAATGTGGATCAGGCCGCCGAGAAAGGTTCCCGTGGCAATAATGACCGACCGGCAACCATAGCCATAACCGGTATGATCGGTAACGCCCACGACCTGCCCGTCGGCCACTTCCAGTCGCTCGATCATGGCCTGTTTGAGGTCCAGGTTGGGCGTCCGCTCCAGGACGGATTTCATGGCCGTTTGATAGCGGGCCTTATCATTTTGGGTCCGGGTGGCGTGAACGGCCGGCCCCTTTTTGGTGTTCAGGGTGCGGTACTGGATGGCCGTCTGGTCGGTGATGCGGGCCATTTGGCCGCCAAGGGCATCGATCTCCTTGACCAGTTGGCCCTTGGCCATGCCACCGATGGACGGGCTGCAAGGCATGGCGGCCACCTTATCCAGATCGATCGTCACCAGCAAAACGGCACACCCCATGCGTGCCGCCGCCAGGGCAGCTTCACAGCCGGCGTGCCCGGCGCCGATTACCACGATATCATAATTCCGTGCAGGGGATGTCATCGGCTTTTAGGATCCAGCCCACGTTTTCTTTTTGATTTTAGACGGTTCGCAGGTTATGAAACGGTACGGAGGACCTGCGGACGGCGCCCCTCTCGAGGTACGCTGGTCATATAGTATTCACTGATCGCAAAGGTCAAGATCAGGTTGTCGACGATGACAAAACGGTATCGCGATCTCAATACCTATTTCAGGGAACGATTCGGTCATCGCGTCCATAAACTCACCGTGGATGCCGGACTGACCTGTCCCAACCGGGACGGAACCCTATCTGCGAATGGTTGTATCTATTGTAATGTCCGGGGATCCGGCACGGGGGCCTCCTCCAAGGGTCTAACCATAAGGGAACAATTGGAACAAAGCAAAATTCCGGTGGCGCGGCGGTTCAAAGCCCGAAAATTCATGGCCTACTTCCAATCCTACACGAACACCTATGCACCCCTCGCAACCCTGACCCGTTTGTATGACCAAGCCCTGTCGGTCGAGGATGTGATCGGTCTGTCCATCGGCACCCGGCCGGACTGTGTGGGTGATGACGTTTTAGATCTGCTGGCAGGCTATGCCCGAAACCATTTGGTGTGGGTTGAATACGGACTGCAATCAGCCAGCGACCAGACCCTGCGCCGGATCAACCGGGGTCACGACACCGCCTGCTTCAGCGACGCCACCAGGCGCGCCCGGCAACGGGGTCTGCCCGTCTGCGCCCACGTCATTCTGGGCCTGCCCGGTGAGACCCGCCGGGAGATGATGGCAACCGCCCGCTTGCTGGCCGATTTGTCCATTGATGGCGTTAAAATTCATCTGCTTTACGTCATCCGGGGGACAGCGCTGGAAACGCTATACCGCCAGGGGCGGTTTCGCTGTCTGCACCAGGAAGAATACGCCGACCTGGTTTGCGATTTCATCGAACGCCTGCCCCCGGAGACGGTGATCCAACGGGTGACTGGGGATCCTCAGCCCGATGAACTCGTGGCACCGGCCTGGGCGCTTGGTAAGCGCGCAACGCTCGATCGGATCCAGGCGATTTTCGAGCGGCGTGACAGCCGGCAGGGCATCCACTACAGGCCGCCGGATCGGTTCCAACCCTGACCGCGGCTGGCAACGGGCCCGCCGACCGCTCCCGTCGAAAACGCGAGAGGTGCCTTGTGGGATTGGCCCGAATCGGGTATAGAAACGACAATCGCGGCCGGGACCGCCGGGAAATCCCGGCCCGAGCTAAATTCCGGTGACCATGATCGAACACGCACCTATGGAAGCCCCATCCCTGCAAACCAATCATACAACGGATGTCTTTGATCTCTCCTTCAAAGTCTTCCATGAGTTGATGGCGCGCAAAGTCAGCCACATTCTGCTGGTCTCCAGCCCCTACGACGCCTTCATCATGGAGGAAGAAGGGCGCCTGGCGCAGCGCATCATCCAGGAATACCGCGGACTCAATCTGTCGCGCCCGCCCCATCTTACCTGGGTGTCGTCGGCCCGGGAAGCCCTGCAGGAGCTGGCCCGCAAACCCTTTGACATGGTTATTACCATGCCGCGCATCGGCGACTTGCCGGTTCACGAACTCGGCCGCCGCATCAAGCAGAGCCACCGATCGCTGCCCGTCTTTCTGCTGACCCCCGACCCCAACTGGATGCATCTCGACGCCCAGTGCTTCAATGAGGATTGCATCAACCGGATCTTTATCTGGAGCGGCAACGCCGATCTTTTGCTGGCCATTATCAAGAGCGTCGAAGACGCCATGAACGTGGCCCACGATACCGAAAGGGCGCGGGTACGCGTCATCATCATGGTGGAAGACTCGCCCCTTTATATTTCTTCCCTGCTGCCCTTGCTTTACAAGGAAATCGTCTCCCAGACCCAGGCCGTGATGGAAGAATCCCTTAACGAGGAACACCGCTTTTTTCGGATGCGGGCCCGCCCCAAAATTCTGATCGCCAGCACGTACGAAGAGGCCCTGGCGCTCTACCGCACCTTCCAGCCCTATCTGTTAGGGGTCCTTTCCGATGTGCGCTTTCCACGCCACGGGCGAATTGATGCCGATGCCGGTTATGCCCTTTTGCGACTGATCAAAAGCGAAACCCCCGATGTACCCCTGCTCAATTTCAGCTCTGAGGAATCCAACCGGCGGCGGGCATCCGGTATCCCCGCCGTCTTTTTAAACAAGAACTCCCCGATTCTGCATGAGGAGATACGGGGCTTTTTCCAGGCGCATCTGGGTTTCGGTGATTTTGTATTTCGCATGCCCGACGGGCACGAAGTGGGACGCGCCGCCAACCTTAGACAACTGGAAACGATCCTGCCGGATATCCCCCAGGCGTCGATCCTCTACCATGCCAAGCGAAATCATTTCTCCGGTTGGTTGATGGCCCGCTCCGAGATTCTTCTGGCTTACCGCCTGCGCCCGGTGAAGGTTACCGATTTTTCCGACACTGAAGCGTTGAAGCACTATCTCGTGGACTGCCTCAAGGAACGACGTCGGGGCCGCCAGCGCGGGGTTGTCACCGATTTTGATCCCCAAAACTATGACCCGGAGGCGGATTTCGTGAAGATTGGAAGCGGGTCCCTGGGGGGCAAAGCGCGGGGACTGGCCTTCATGGCCAGCCAGATCCGAACCCTGAGTCATCTGGATGAACGGTATCCCGAGGTGGCCATCGGGGTGCCTAAAACCTTGGTTATTTCCACCGAGGCGTTCGATACCTTCATCGATCAGAATCAGCTGCGGGACATGGCTTCATGTGAACGCGACGACGCACATGTAAAGGAAGTCTTCCTGCAAAGTCATCTGCCCGACGAAATTGAAAAGGCCGTCACGCTTTTTCTCGAACAGGCTTACTATCCGGTGGCCGTGCGTTCCTCCAGCCTCCTGGAGGATGCCCAGCACCAGCCCTTCGCCGGCCTCTACAGCACCTTGATCCTGCCCAACTGTCATCCCGATATGGAAGTTCGGCGCCGGCGCATGATTCGCGCCATCAAGCTGGTCTATGCCTCCACCTACCTGAAACGCGCCCGCACCTATGCCCGCAGCACGGGACATCGCCTCGAACAGGAAAAAATGGCCATCCTGATCCAGAAGCTGACCGGTGCCGAGCATAATGGATTATTCTATCCGGCCATCACCGGACAGGCCAGTTCGTTCAATTTTTATCCGGTCTCGCGCATGAAAGCCGAAGAAGGCATTGCCCTGATCAGTTTGGGATTCAGCTCCTCCGAAGAAAGCCAGCGACGGGCATTGCGCTTCTGCCCGGCCCACCCTGAGCTACTACCCCAGTTTTCCACCGTCGATGATATTCTGAAGAATGCCCAGCGATCATTCTACGCCATCGACATGCAGGTCGCCCGTCGACAAATCGATGCGGATGCCCGCGGTATCCTCATGCCGCAGGAGATCGAAGATTGCATTGGTCATCCAGTGGTGGCCGCCATGTGCAGCACCTACCTCCCTGAAGAAAACCGCATCCGGGACTCCCTTTCCCCCCAGGGCTACCCGATCCTGACCTTCGCCCCCCTTCTCAAGCACGGCGTCTTTCCGCTGGCGGAGCTTCTCTCCGATCTACTGAAGGCATGCCAGGCCGGAATGGGCGGGCCGGTTGAAATCGAATTCGGCTTGAACCTGGCCGGAAGCGCGGGGGCCATCAGTGAGTTTCATCTGCTGCAAATCCGCCCCATGCCGCAGTTCGACCAGCAGATCCGGCCCGCCGTGTCGGATGCCAGGAAGTCGGACGCGATTTGTTATTCAAGCATGGCGCTGGGAAACGGACATTATCGCGACCTGGCGGACGTGGTCCTGGTGGACCCGGAAACCTTCGACCCCGCCCACACGGTGGATATCGCCGCCGAGATCAGCCGTCTCAATGGCGAGTTGCAGCGCCAGCAGAAGCGATACCTTCTGATCGGCCCCGGTCGTTGGGGGTCCTCCGATCGATGGCTGGGAATCCCGGTCACCTGGAAAGACATTTCAGGGGTGGGCGCCATTATCGAAACCTCACACCCCACCTTGCAGGCTGATCCCTCCCAGGGTTCGCATTTTTTCCAGAATCTGACATCATCCGGAATTTGCTATCTGACGCTCCAAAACGAAGCCCATGGGTTTTTAAACTGGGATTGGCTGGCCGGGCAGACCACCCTCAAGCGATCCACCTACCTGCGCCATATCCAATTGCCGCGTCCCCTGGAACTCTACGTAGACGGCAGGTCTTCGGAGGGATTTATCCTCGATCCGGACAAATTATCATCGCCCAACGACCTCTGATCATCTTTTGGGCCTCCCCGACCATTTCCCGAAAGGATTGCGGCAGGCATGGCCGCCACAGACGCCAGGCGCATCTCATTTCCCAAGCGGGTGATTCTTGTAGCGACACTAGCCGCCCTGCTTTTCGGGCTGTTTCGCTGGGTGCTGCACCAAACCGTGGCCCGTCAGGTGGCGTCTGCCGTCCAGACCATCCCCGGTTGCAACGGCATTCGCTATACCAGGCTCCGTATACCCTATTTTTCGCTGCAGTGCCGAATCCACGATGCGGCGCTGCTGTTTGATGGTGCCGCCGGCGATATCCCGATCGAGATGATTCACATCCGCCGCTTCCGACCCGGGGAGCCGCTGCCACGTGTCCTGGATGCCACCCTTTCCGGCGTTCGACTTGAGGCCGGCCAACCCCTCGCGGCAGCTCTGCAACCCATGCTGCAGCGCTTGGGCTACCGAGAACTGAGGGGCGATCTGCAGGTTCGGTGGGTTCGGCAAAGTGAAACGCCTGCGCGGTGGGATCTGGATTTGGGGCTGGCCATCGCCGATGCGGGCCAGATGCGGCTCTCATACCGGTTGGACAAGGTCAACATGCAAGGGGTCGCCCTGGCCCTGGACAATCCATTACACTGGTGGATGGTTTTACCGCCCGTCGAGTTGATCGAGGCCCGCGGCACCTATGACGATCAGGGGCTCTGGGCGCGCATCCTGGTCGATCTTGCCCAGCAGCAGGAGCGCCGGCCGGCAGAAGTCCGCGCAGCCCTTGCGGAAATGATGCAAAGGCAGGCTCACATCGAAGAGGACCCCGAGGTACAGGCCGTCTGGCGGTCGCTGGAACGATTTTGCCGTCAGCCTAAAGGCATTGTCCTGCGCACCCGTTTGGCTCGGCCGGTCCCGCTGGGGCAACTTCTGTGGATGCGACGGCCGCAGGATATGATCCGCGCGCTGGCACTGGAAGTGACGGTGCCTTAGAGGCTGTATTTCGGTTGAGCCGCCAGCCTCGGGGAGGCCGCAGGGGAATTCTCCCAAGG
>JASFFM010000068.1:0-13898 GCA_050124295.1 Desulfobacterales bacterium
CATCGATATAAACCAGGTAGGCCGCCGCCGGGATCGACAGCAAAAACGTCTCTAAAGTGAGCCCCACCAGTGCGCTCACCGGTGCCACTTTACGAACCAGACCGTAGAGCCCGAAACTGAAGGCCAGGGCCAAGGACACCCACGGAAACTGGCCGTAACTGATCGTCAAATAGGTCACGCCGACCGCCGCCAGGCCGACGGCCACGCCTTGCAGGCGACGGAGGCGCTCCTTTAAAAAGACGAAGCCCAGCAGTACGTTGACAAGCGGGTTGATATAATACCCAAGGCTGGTCTGCAGGATATGCCCGCTATTGATCGCCCAGATGAAAAGAAACCAGTTGCAGGCCACGAGCAAGGTTGTTACCAAAAGGATCAGGATCGTTCGCCCGGAAGTCAATGCGGCCATCAGGTCGCTTAGATGCCCCTGGAATAAAACCATCGGCATCAGGAAAGCAAACGACCAGATCATGCGATGCATCAGGATTTCAAAGGCCGGCACACTGGCCAGTGCTTTCCAGTACATCGGGCTCAGGCCCCAGATGAAAAACGCCGACGCCGCATAAAAGACACCCATGGTCGCGTTTGATGGGTTGGCCGTGAGGGTCGGGCTGGGCATCGGCATGGATTCCTGGAGGCAATTTCGCGGCAATGCGCTCAGATCGGGCACCTTATGCAATTAATAACCGCATGTCAAAAACAATCGATTGATCTGCCCCGGGCCGCCTTGCCTATGAATTGAAGGGACGCGACAGGAAAAAGTCATATCGCCCTGAATCCCGAACGGCAGATGAGGCGGGCCGTTTCCTACCTGCGGGGACCGCATGATTCACGCGATCATCATCCGTGCCGTCCCACGCTCTAAAGCAGCCTAGCCTATCGAGGAATGGAGAGACGATGCAAAGCCAGGGTGCGTTGGCGGGAATCAAGGTGATTGATCTGTCGCGGCTGTTGCCCGGCCCTTATTGCACCATGATTTTGGCGGATCATGGCGCCCGTGTGATCAATATCGAAGATCCCCGCTACGAGGCCGAAGGGCTTCTCGTGGGCACGATCATGCGCAACAAGGAGCATATGGCCTTGAACCTCAAAACACCCGAGGGACGGGAGGTTTTTTGGGCGTTGGCCAAGGATGCCGATGTGATCGTGGAGGGGTTTCGTCCCGGGGTGGTTCAACGTTTGGGGGTCGACTATGCAAACCTACGATCGTTAAATCCAGAAATTGTTTATTGTTCCCTGAGTGGGTTCGGACAGACCGGCCCCCTGCGCAACCGCGCCGGACACGATGTCAACTATCTCAGCCGGGCCGGTGTTCTCGACCTCATGGGATACCAGGACCGACCACCGGCCATACCCGGTATCCAGGTCGCCGATATGGTGGGGGCCATGAATGGCGCCCTCGGCATTCTGCTGGCCCTCTACCACCGGGAACGCACCGGCCGCGGCCAGCAGATCGATATTTCCCTCACCGACGGGATGCTGGCCATGATGCCCGTGGCCCTTCTGATGCAGCAATTGCTGGGGGTTTTACCGGAGCGCGGCAACGGCATGCTATCCCACGGCTTCGCCTGTTACAATACCTACGAAACCAGAGACGGGCGCTTTCTCGCCGTCGGATGTGTGGAGTTTCGTTTCTGGGAGCAGCTCTGCCGGTTTCTGGAATGCCCTGAATTCATCCCCCTGCAATACGACCTTTCCCGGCGGGAGGATATTATCCAAAGCCTGCAGGCGAAATTCAGAACCAGAACCCTCCAGGCGTGGGAGCGGGATATGGAAGACCTCGATATCTGTTGCAGCGCCGTTCGCCGCCTGGATGAAGCCCTGCAGGATCCACTGTTCATCGAACGTGAAATGATCCAGCATTTCCCGCAAAGCGACGCGCAACCGCTGACGGCAATTGGGACGCCGGTAAAAATGGGTGCCACCCCAGGGTCCCTTCGCACCCGGCCGGCAAGCTTTGGAGCGCATACCACGGATATTTTAAGGGAGCTGGGTTATACGACGAGCCAGATGGATGACTTTGCCACGCGGGGTATTATCTAAGGCTTGGTTTACAACCTGTCACCTTGCAGGGATTTGCAAGCGCATGCCGCCACTGATCAGGAATAACGATATCCAGGCCCTCGTCTTCGATCTCGGCAATGTGCTGATCGACATCGACTTTTTCCGTTGTGCCCGCATTTGGAGCGATCGCTCCGGTATCCCGGCCACAACCCTGGCCGCCCGGTTTCGCATCGATGAGGCCTACCGGGCATTTGAATGCGGGCAATTGCCTCCAGCCGGATATTTCGATACTTTGCGTCGACAGTTGGGGATCAACCTGTCGGATGAGGCCATGCAGGCGGGCTGGAATGCCATCATCCGGGATGAAAAGCCTGGCGTGCGCGCCATCCTGAAAGGCCTGGCCCACCGATTCCCCCTCTACGTCCTGACCAACACCAACCCGGTGCATGAAAGGGTATGGGCCAGCGCGCATAAGGAACTTCTCTCGTATTTTAAGGGGATCTTCGTCTCCTCGCGCATGGGATGCCGCAAGCCCGATGCCGCTGTCTATCGAGAAGTGGCGCAATCCATCGACAGGCCCTGCGCAGGGATTCTTTTCTTTGATGACGACCCGGAAAACATTGCCGGCGCCCGTCGCACCGGTATGCAGGCCATTCACGTGGACAGCACCACAAGGATCGCCCGGTGGGTCGATTCGCTTGTCGCGCCCCCCGGGCGACCCATCTGAAAACACGGCGCTCGATTATGGCCCACGCCTTCCGGCGCGCCGCGGTACGCCGCAAGCGACCGCAAGCGCCGGATAAGACCGCCAAGGGGTACCTCGGGCTTGCCTGCCGGGTGAAAAGGGTACCCGCGGCGTTCTGCAATGCGCCCCTCACCAAGGGTTGGCGGACAAAAAGGGTGGCAACCTTCCGCCAAGACAGGGAACCAATGCTCCCAAGCAAATGGCCATCAATATGGTCATAATAGGTTCGGGCCGACACCATCCCATCTGGCCAAGCGCTCGACCAACGCGCCTTAACCAAATGGGGCCGCTTCGCTCCCGACCGCGATCCCTCTGCTTCCTGGATTGCGGTGACAACCAAAGCAGGCTCGAGCCGGGCTGTCTTGGTTTTACGAATTAAACCCCGTCGGGCAGGCTTTATGTGCTACGCTGTTGACCTGGTTTATCACCGCCCTGGGCGCCGGTCTGGGATTCTTTTTTCGGACCATCAACCGCAAGTTGCTGGATGCCAAGCCGTGGTTTGCGGCCGGCGCCATGATCGCCGTGGTGGTGGAGAAACTGATCCCCGAATCCTGATGGGGAAAGGCTAGGGGTGCGGCCACGCCGGGGGCGATGGACGGATTTGCCGTAAAGATGACATTGGACGTGTCCCTGGGATAGGGTTGCCCGTCAGAATGGTTAATGAGGAGGAATCCATATGGTCAACGATACCATCCATGTCGGCATCCTCGGGGCCGGCAATAATACCAAAGCCAAACACATTCCCGGCCTGCAGGCGATCCACAATGTCCAAATCACGGGTGTCTGCAATCGCAGCCGGGCCTCGTCCGTAGGCGTGGCCGATGAATTCGGCATTCCCATGGTATTCGAGAACTGGCGCAAATTGGTGGCAGCACCGGAAATCGATGCCGTGGTTATCGGCACTTGGCCTTATATGCATCATCCCGTCACCCTTGCCGCCCTTCACGCCGGCAAGCATGTGCTCTGCGAAGCCCGCATGGCCATGAATGCCCGGGAAGCCCATGACATGCTCCAGGCGTCCCGAGCCCGGCCCCACCTGATTGCCCAAGTGGTACCCTCCCCCTTTTCCTTGAAGGTCGATAGCACCATTCAACGCCTGTTGGCCGAGGGCTTCATCGGCGATCTGCTGGCCATCGACGTTCTGGACGGCGGTGGTTTTCTGGATCGTAACGGCCCGCTCACCTGGCGACAGGACATCCAACTGAGTGGCCTCAATGTCATGATGCTGGGGATTTGGTATGAAGCGGTCATGCGGTGGGTGGGGGAGGCGATCCAGGTGATGGCCATGGGGAAAACATTCGTGAAACAGCGGCCATCGAATGAGGAAAACCGGCAGCAGGCCATTCTGATCCCTGACCATGTCGACGTCATTGCCGACATGGCCTGCGGTGCCCAGGCGCACTTCTGTTCGACCCGGGCGGCGGGTCATATCGGCCCCAGCGGCTGCAGCTTGTACGGGTCAGAGGGCACCCTGCGGTTTGTCGGAGGCAAGCTCTATGGCGGTCGCCGAGCCGACGACCAGTTGACCGAAATGGCCATACCGGTCGAAGCAGAGGGCCGATGGCGGGTGGAAGAAGAATTCATCCATGCCATCCGTGGGCTGGAGCCCGTCACCCTCACGACCTTTGAGGATGGTGTCCGTTATATGGAATTTACGGAAGCTGTCTTTCGCAGCCGCCAGACCGGGCAGGCCATCGCCTTGCCGCTTGAGACCGCCTAAGGGTGCCCTTCGGTTCCTTCGGAGAAACGATGACCAAACCACCTGCTGCCACCGCCATACTGCCCCGGTTCTTCTTCTTCCAGCGCGGATTTCTCAACGCCAACCATTTCGCCTATCTTTGCCAACACCCGGTGCTGATCGATACCGGATATCTGGCGGACTGGGATGTCACCGAAGCCCTGCTCGCCGGTGTCGGCCTGAACATCGATCAAACCGCGCGGATCATCAACACCCACTCCCACTGCGACCATGTGGGCGGCAACCGGCGCATCCAGGACCGATCGGGGTGTGAGATCGCCATGCACCCGCAAGGGGTCGTGTTCAGCCAACAAAAGGATCGACGATCGACCTGGTGGACCTACTATCACCAGGAGGCCGAACTTTTTCAGGCGACCCGAAGCCTTGAGGACGGCGAAATGATACGCGTCGGCCCCTATCCATTCGAAGTGATCCACACACCGGGACACGCCGCCGACGGCCTGGTGCTTTACCAGCATCAGGAAAAAATGCTGTTGTCTTCCGATGCCCTCTGGGAGCGGGATTTTCCGGTCATGACCCTCCCCGTGGAGGGCGATGACGCCGTTGACACCATGCTGGCCTCTCTGGATAAAATCGCCGGACTGCCGGTCAAGCGCGTGTATCCTGGTCACGGACCCCCTTTTACGGATTATCAGGGGGCCCTCAAACGGGCCTTGGCCCGACTGGAGGGGTTTCAAAAAAATCCTGAACTTGTGGGGTGGGATGTCGTCAAAAAGATCATCATTTATACCATCATGATGAAGCGAAGGATGGCCATCGATACTTTTTTTGACCACCTTATGAACACGGCCTGGTATCCGGAGACGGTCGGGCGCTATTTCGATGGTGAATCCCGGTCGGTCTACGACCAGGTCATATCGGAATTCGAAACGCGTAACATCATCAAAAGAGACGGCCCCGACTGGGTGACCACCGTCCGCCCCTGAATGACTGGTGACCGTCTGCGATCAGAGGACCACCCGTATGGTAAAGGAGCAGTCCATGACACCGCAAGAGGTATTGAATTTGGTGGTTTCCCTTGAACGGGATCTGGCCGATTTCTACCAGGAGATCGGCCGGAAGGAACGGCTAAAGCCATTTGCCGATATCTTTTCCTTCATGACGGACCATTCGGCCAACCATGCCGTCAGGATCGAAGAACGTGCGGCCGCCATCGAATTGCCCACCCTGAACACCTGGCCCATGAAGGAGCTGCATCAACGGCTGAAGACATCACTGCGGGAACAAATCGAGGCTGAAGAAGACCCGCAGAGCGTTCTGCGCAAATTAGCCCAAACCGAGGAGATTGTCGGGCAATTATACCAATCCCTTGCCGATCACTATCGCCACTTGGCAAAGACCTACACAGACATTGCCGATCAGTTTGAAACCCTCTCCCGGGAGGAGTTCCATCACCGCGACGTGATCCTCGAGGAAGGCCCATAAAAAGCCCGATCCGGAAGCGTCAAATGCTTCCGGATCGGGCTTGGGCATCAGGTTTGGACACCACTAAGGATTGGTCCATGGCACCGCGGTACCCATTCATTTTGAATGTGGTTGGATCGTTTTAATCTCCGAATCGCACGTCGCTTCCTGGCCGCAATCCGAGCATTCGCAACCACAAACATCCTGGGCCCTGGGGCGAAATATCCGCCAATAACGCTTCACCAGATAGATCACCGCCACCCCGACGATAATGCCAACAGCAACCTCTTCCATGACAATTGCTCCTAAAATCCCAGCAGGGATCCCACCTGGTAGACGGCCACCGCCAGCGTAAATGCCAGAACAGTGTTGAAGATCATCGAAAAAACACCCCATTTCCAGCTGCCGGCTTCACGGGCAATACAGACGACGGATACAAAGCAAGGCGCATAGAACATGATGAACGCAATCAGGCTGATCGCCGTCAGCGGCCGCCATCCCGGCGCGGTTGAAATCTTATGCGCCAAGGAGACGGTTTCTTCAGGATCGATTTCTCCCAGGGAGTAGGCAGTTCCTAGTGTGGAAACCACCACTTCTTTGGCCGCAAACCCGCCCACCAAAGCGATGTTGGTGCGCCAGTCGAAGCCGGCAAACCGCGAGATGGATTCCAGGGTGGTGCCGATCCGCCCGGCCACCGAATAGCGCAGCCCCGTCTCGGCTTCGCGCGCATTGATGATGGCGATTTCATTTTGCAGGGTCCCCCCCGCAATGCTCAAAGCGGCCTCCTTACCGGCATTTTCAATTTCCCTGGCCGCGGCGGGGGCGGCGGCGATGGCCCGCTGCCGCTCGCTTTCAAATTGCTGGCGGACGGATTCCGGCGCCCCTGGGAAGGTCATCAGGGCCCACAGCACCACCGAAATCCCCAGAATCACCGTGCCGGCTTTGCGGATATACTGCCAGGTCCGCTCCCAGGTGTGAATCATCAAGCCCTTGAAGGTGGGTAGGCGATAGGGCGGTAGTTCCATCACGAACGGTGTCGATTCCCCTTTGACCACCGTGCTGCGCAGCAGCCTGGCCACCAGGAGCGCCCCGGCCCAGGAAAAAAGGGTGATGATAAACATGACCAGTGCTTCGTGGGTGGCAAAAAAGGCTGCCACCAGGAGGGCGAATACCGGCAATTTGGCCCCGCAGTTCATGAACGGCACGGTCAGCAAGGTGGCCAGCCGTTCGCGCCGCGATTTCAGGGTGCGGGTGGCCATGACACCGGGAACCGCACACCCGCCGGCAATACCGCCGGAGACGATAAAGGCCATCACTGAGCTGCCATGCAGGCCGAAGATGCGAAACACGCGATCAAGCATGAATGCCACCCGGGCCATGTAGCCGGAATCTTCCAGAAAAGCGATCCCCAGAAACATGAACATGATCAGGGGCACGAATCCCAGCACCCCGCCGACACCATCGATAATACCGGAAATGACGAGTGATTTGATCAGTCCATCCGGGATGTAAGTGTCTGCGACGCCACCCAGCCAGCCGAAGATGGATCCCAGCCAGCCCACCGGCAATTCGCTGTAGGTAAAGGTGAATTGGTAGAGCCCCCAGATGACGGCCAGCATGATCAGCGGTCCCGCCAAACGGTTGGTGAGCACTTTGTCGATGCGATCGGACAAATACAGCCGGTCATGGTCGTGCTGGACGGAGATGACCCCCTGCTGGAGAATCGATCGGATATAACCGTAACGCTGATCGGCAATGACGGCTTCGGGGTAAAGATCGAGGGTGGCCTTGAGGTGGCTGGTGACATGCTGCACCTTGTCTTCCAGCGCGCGGGACAAATCCGGATTGACCTTACGGCCCAGGGGCACGATCTGTTCGTCGTTTTCCATGTACTTCAGGGCGACCCAGCGGGCCCGGTAGATATCCGTCAAAAACCCGGCCCGGGTAATATCTTTCTCCATGGCCATCAGGGCCAGGTCGATATCCTCTCCATAGGAGATGTCCAGACTCTGCTGGCGGACGCCATCGCCAACGATGCGCTCGGCCACCTGCACCAATTCGGCTTTGCCCTCCCCGCGCCGGGCAATTGTGGCCACCACCGGCACGCCGAGCAGTTCGGCCAGCTTCATGGTGTCGATGGCAATACCCCTCTGGGCGGCCACATCCATCATGTTCAGCGCGATGATGACGGGAACGCCCATCTCCATGAACTGCAGGGTCAGGTAAAGATTGCGTTCCAGGTTTGCGGCATCCACGATGTCGATCACCGCGGCCGGCTTTTCGTTGACCAAAAAATCCCGGGCCACAACCTCTTCCAGCGAATAAGCGGTGAGGGAATAGGTCCCGGGCAAATCCACGATCTTCAGTCGGCGGCCGTCGTGAACATAAACCCCCTCTTTTTTTTCGACGGTCACCCCGGGGTAATTGCCCACATGCTGGCGCGCGCCGGTGAGGGCGTTAAACAATGTGGTTTTACCCGAATTCGGGTTGCCGGCCAGGGCCAAGGTGACTTCCGACATACAGGTGCTCCTTGAAACGATTCCTTTGGGAAACGAGGGGCAGACGAGCGGCCTAATCGACGTGCACTTCGATAAAATCCGCTTCGCTGTTGCGCAGCGTCAGCGTAAAGCCTAAAACGCGCAGGGCCACGGGATCATAAAGAGGCGCCCGACCGTTGATCTTGATTTCCGTCCCCGGCACCAACCCCATATCCCGTATCCGGCGACCCATTTCACCGGAAGCCTTGACGGCCCGTATCGTCCCGGACTGATTGTCTTTCATTTGTCGCATCATGATCACTGGCATTCCTCATCCCCCGAATCAATTTTGATCGATAAATAAACCACCCTTTAGGCCGCGTCAACTGTTTTTTGGTACGCCTAACTTTTTTTGCGTTGACTCATATGGACGGCGTATTAGACTAAAATTTATCCTAAAATGATCGTTTAGATCCAAAACGGCCCAAACTGACCCATCAGCGGCAAGTCCGCAAAGGGTGTGTGCCCTTTGCGCCGCTTCGCATCTCACCGATCGTTTCCATCCTAGATCAACGGTGCCCGTAAGGGCCAAGACCGCCAGGGGCACCGATACTTTAGGGTGATGTGATCAATTCAACCGTGTTAACGTGGGGCCCTTTGATGTCATTAAAGCCTGTATTGACCGAAAGCATGGAGGACTATCTGGAGGCCATTCTGGCTTTGGAACGCATCCACAAAGTGGCCCGCGCCAAGGATATCGCCGAACGCCTGAACGTTAAAGGCGGTACAGTCACCGGTGCGCTAAAATCATTGTCCCGCAAGGGGCTGGTCAATTACACCCCCTATAGCTACATTACCCTGACGCCGGAGGGGTCTGCGATTGCCAGGGAAATCAGCCGCCGGCATCAGGTCATCCGTGATTTTCTGACCGAAGTGCTAAAAATCCCCCCGGCAACCGCCGAAACCACCGCCTGCCGCCTGGAGCACGTGGTCGAAGGGATGGTCCTCAAGCGGCTCGTGTGCTTTATCGATTTCATGCACCAGTGCCCCCGCGCGGGTGACGACCTGTTGCAGGCCTATATCAGCTACTGCGAATCCGGCAAACTGGAAAAGGACGATTGCGAAACATGCCTGGATAGCTGCCGGCAACGCTTGCATACCCGCAAGAAATAAAGATCGCCGTCTTGATTTCTCCATCCGAGGCCCCACGGCCGGTGGCCTCAATCCGACCCCCATTGGGCGGTCCGGGAGGGCTTGACGGACGACCTGTCGACCACCGCGATTTTCATCGTCGTTGGGGCATGACCCTGTCCCTCACCAAATAAAAGGAAATCAATGATGGAATGGCTTTCCGACCCCCAGGCCTGGCTTGCCCTGGGCACCCTTACGGCCTTAGAAATCGTCCTGGGTATCGATAACATCATTTTTATCTCAGTTCTGGTGGGCCGCCTGCCGGAGCACCGGCGGCAACGCGCACGAATCATCGGACTGGCCATGGCCATGATCATGCGGGTATTGCTCCTTCTTTCCATCACCTGGATCATGCGCCTCAGCCAGCCCTTGTTTGCATTGATGGGGCATGCCTTCTCCGGACGCGATCTGATATTGATCGGAGGAGGCCTTTTCCTGCTGGTCAAAAGCACGTTTGAGATCCACAACAGCCTCGAAGGGGCTGAACACCACAGCGTCCAACCGGCGGCCGCCACCATGGCCCACGTCCTGGTCCAAATCTCGCTTCTGGATATTATCTTTTCGCTGGATTCGGTCATCACAGCGGTTGGACTGGCCCAGCATCTGCCGGTGATGGTGATCGCCATCGTTATCGCCGTGGGCGTAATGATGTTTTCTGCCGGTCCCATTGGTCGTTTTGTCGATGCCCACCCCACCTTCAAGATTCTGGCCCTCAGTTTTCTGATCCTCGTCGGGGTTACCCTGGTGGCCGAAGGCATGGCCTTTCATATCCCCAAAGGCTACATTTATTTCGCCATGGCTTTTTCATGTTGCGTCGAGATGCTCAATCTGAAGATCCGCAAACGGACACGCGACCCGGTTCAGCTGCGCAAAACCCTATCCGCAGACCGTGGCTCCTGATCCCCTCTACGCTGGCGCTGAAAAGGGTTGACCCTGTGGACAGAGGCCCCCAGGACGGCAAAACGGCGGCAGCCCATCCGCGACCTCTGAGCATGGCAAAAACGATACCCGCCGGGGCCCGGTTTTCTGCGGAGGCGATGGGCATCGTGTACCCCCTACCAACCCGGGAACCGGTGCCGATGGATATAGGGGATGGTTTAGAAGGGGATTTGGAATCATCGCCGGCGGGCTAAAGGGTCTGCCGACGCTCAGGGCAGCATGACCTTTGCTGCAATGACGATGGTGGGCCGGTGCAACCGACCGGAAATGGGCGCCAGGATGACCCACCGGTGCCCATCGCTACCGTGGCCGGCCGAATCGTCACCGCCAACCGGCGCCATGGTGATTGCCGTTTAAGCGCACCTGGGCCGAGCGCTCATGGGCCCCCGAATCCTTTGGTCAAAGCTCATCAAAAAGATCCCCTCGGGACCCCTTTTATCGGATGGCAACACGAATTTAGGTATTATAATTAGAATGTGGCCTATTAGGGAGCAACCACCATGCCGAAAGCCGTCTCCGTCCTTCTGCTGGTTGATGCCGTCATCAACATCGCCCTGGGCTTGCTGTTACTTTGCTTCTCCCAACCGCTGGCGCATCTGCTGGGCGTCCCTTACACCCAGGTGACCTTCTATCCGACCCTTCTTGGCGCGGTATTGTTCGGCATCGGCCTTGCCCTGGTGATCGAAGCCCTTAGACGCCCGCAGGGTCTTGCAGGCCTGGGCCTGGGCGGGGCCGTGGCCATCAATCTTTGTGGCGGGACGGTTCTCATCTTCTGGCTGATCAGCGGCGTTATGGAACTTCCCCTGCGCGGTCTCGTTTTCCTGTGGATTCTGGCGATCCTGCTGGTGGGCATCAGCATTATCGAACTGGTGGCGCATTACCGGCCGGACCCAACCGTTAGAAATGGAGGCGTGGAATGAATATGCCCTGGAGGGCGAAAATGCCCACCGCAGGATGCTATCTTCTGGCGGCCGTCCTGCTGATGGCCGGATGTGGTCCGCGGCTGGCGACTTACTGGCCGGACTATTCCTCCCGATACACCTACACGGCCGACGAAAAAGCCCTTCCGATCGATGAGCCGTTTCTCAATGTGCGCTACGAATACACCCTCCCGGTCTACACCCCGGTGACCACCTATCGCCCGCCCCGGCTCAAAGATCATGCCGTGCCCGATCTTGTTCCCGGCCAGCGATGGATGGCCTGGGGCCGGCTCGATCAGGACATCCTCGTGCTGCATCCTCCAGCAAAGGATCATCATCGGGCGGGCGCCGCAATAGGTCTTGCCATCCATCGCGACGGCCGTCTTTTTTCCACCCGTCCATGGTATGGTTTGGACACCCGAGACATGATTTCCCAGCCTCCCTGGCTGCCGCCGGCGGCGCCGCTGTTCACGCCGGCGGGTAAATATTTTGTCGACTGCTTGGAGTCCGATTTGGTCTACCACGGCCGAGCGGAGGCCGGCCTCGTTTTCCAAGAACGCGCCTATAAATGCGCATCCGCCGTTCCCCTTGCCCTCGACACCATTGAAATACCCCTCAGCAAGCCATCCACACTGCACTTCCATCGCCTGCGCATCGAGATCCGGCCGGACCAAGACGGCGGTCACCCCTTCCGTGTCTTCGGCACCGTCCATGCCCCCACGACGGACTGAAACCGCGACGGACATCTTTACAGACGACGACCAAAACAGTACCATGGCCAAATCGATCCGTCTTCGCCGCCGCGAGGATTGGCGGGCGCACCGTCGGGTCGCAGCGACAACCGCTAGGACAGTTCAAACATGGGCCGCTGGTTTCGGAAAATATCACTCTGTTTCGCCGCCGGCAGCATGGGGGGGCTCGTTAACAGCCTGGCGCTCTGGCTGTTCGGCCTGTATGGGCTCAATTCCATCCTGGATGTGGCCATTGCCCCTCGCCTGACCCCCGGCTGGCTCTACCCACGGGTCGTCTGGGGCGGTATCTGGGGCGCCCTCTTTTTACTCCCCTTGGTGAAAAGCCGTTATCTGCTCCGCGGCCTGATCGTAAGTCTGGGCCCCACCCTGGTACAACTGGGCTACATTTTCCCCCATATCGCGCACCAGGGGATGTTGGGGCTCAAACTGGGAACCTTGACCCCGGTGCTGGTGATGATCGTTAACGCCTTGTGGGGGATGACCGCCGCCCTCTGGCTGCGTCTGGTGGACCGCAGCGTCTGAATCCGAAGGTCTCCCGTACCAGGCTTTGTCCCTCGCAAACCCATGCAGACCGCTCGCGGGCGGCCCCAAAAAGTCCGCGCGGTCATGTCGACAGGAAATGCCGCGGTATGGTTCGCCCCCTCGGTTTCTGTTTGATCCTGATCATCGAACTACCGTCGCTGGCCGTGGGGTCAGATGCCCCCATTTGCGGCTACCCGGCAGCGGGCCCCCTTGTGGTGCAACGCGCGAACGAAACGGTGGCCATTTTCCATATCGCCTTGGCAACGTCGCGCAGCCAATACGCCCAAGGCCTCAAGGGCTGCCCTGGCCTCGCCCGGGGCACCGGTCTGCTCTTTGTTTATCCTGACGCCGATCGCCGTGTGTTTTGGATGAAAGACACCCCGCTGGAGCTTGCGATTATCTTCATTTCTCCGGGAGGACATTTGATGGCCATCGCCCGCGGAAAGCCCGGTAGCACCCGTCGCATCCGCTCTCCTGACCATATTCAATATGTGCTTGAAATCAATTATGACGAGAGCGCCGGCCTTCGTGTCGGTGATCGCATCGTCCTGCGGCCCTTCCCGGCCGCAAGGCCGTGAGCAGAAGTTCACCGCGCCGATGATGTCTGTGGTTGGTTTCCGATTCCGGAGGCTGCGAATCATCAGGAAGAGGATCATCGGCACCACGCCCCTAAACCGGGGGCGCCAGGACCATGTCCAAGCGCTCGATCACCGTGGAGATGGGAAATGCCTGTTCTAATCCGCCCAATGGTCATGGCCGACTACACGACCGTCCGAAACTTGTGGGAATCCTGCGAGGGCGTCGGCCTGAGTGACGCCGACCAGCCGGATGCCATCCGTGCCTATTTGCAGCGCAACCCCGGGATGAGCTTTGTCGCCCGTCGGGGGCAAGCGACGGTGGGCGCCGTTCTCTGCGGTCATGACGGCCGCCGGGGCTATTTAAATCACCTGGCGGTCAGCCCAACGCACCGTCATCGCGGTATCGCCCGACGTTTGGTGGCGCACTGCCTGGAGGCCCTGCAAGATGCCGGCATCGCCAAATGCCACCTTTTTATATTTCGTTCCAACCAGGAGGGGCAAAAGTTCTGGCAGCGCATCGGCTGGGTCTTGCGCAACGACCTGGCCGTGGCATCCCAGACCCTGGCCGTGAAGCGCACCCCGAATGCCATGCGGGTCACGTCCTAAGGCG
>JASFFM010000069.1:0-13883 GCA_050124295.1 Desulfobacterales bacterium
CATGTTCTGCGGCAACTGCTACACCATGTGCCCCTCCATGCCGCTGTCCGACAAGGAAGGCGACGGCATCGTCCTGATGGTGGGCGGCAAGGTCTCCAACCGCATCAGCGCGCCTAAGTTCTCCAAGGTGGTTGTGGCCTTCCAGCCCAACAACACCCCGCGCTGGCCGGAAATGACCAAGGTCATCAAGCACATCATCGAGATCTACGCGGCCGAGGCCAACAAGTACGAGCGCCTGGGCGAGTGGGCCGAGCGCATCGGTTGGGAGCGTTTCTTCGACAAATGCGACCTGCCCTTCACCCACCACCTGATCGATGACTTCCGCGATCCGGCCTACTACACCTGGCGGCAGACGAGCCAGTTTAAATTCTAGGCCGGTCTCTGAAAAAAGCACATTAACATCCGGAGCACCCCCGCAATGGGGGTGCTTCGGAGTTTCATGAAAGAAGGTACCTTATGGCTATGGACTATGAAGAGGCGAAAGCCAAAGTCGTCGAAGCGCTGACCAAAAAATTGAAGTCGAAGAGCAAATTCTATTTCAACGATTTGTCCAAGATTCTCGAATTGAAGCCGCGCGAGGCCAAAAAGATCGTCAACAAGCTCGTCGAAGATGGTGTTCTGGAATACTGGTCCAGCGGCAGCACCTCCATGTATGGCATGCCGGGTACCGGCAAGCAGGCAGGCGCCGAACACGAAGACTGATTTTTGCCCCCTGTGGGCAGAAATTGATCTCGACATCCGGCGACCCCAAGGGTTCGACCGGAGCGTTTCGTTTGCACGCATGAGGCGAAAAGTGGGTGGGTTTGCCATGGCCCTGCTTTTCGCCTTTGTGTTTGCGATCAATGCCCGTGGCGATATTCTGAGGGCCTTGTCAAACACCGAATGACCTCGCAATTTGGCCCCATTGGTCACTTGAGATGACATTGGCGGACGAATTTGGGTAGCCCATGCCGAACCAATATGAAAAATTACCGGGGATCGTGGTGGGCGCCCTGCGCGGCGGGTCCGGCAAGACCATCGTTTCCATTGGATTGATCGCCGCCCTGTCGGCGATGAAACTGCGTGTGGCGCCGTTTAAAAAAGGGCCTGACTACATCGATGCGGGGTGGCTATCACTGGCTGCCGGGCATCGGCCTTGTTACAATCTGGACACGTTTTTAATCGAAGCAGAGCAGATTCGTCGCACCTATGTCACCCACAGCAGCGACTGCGATCTGGCGGTCATCGAAGGCAATCGCGGCATCTACGATTGCATCGACACCCAGGGCAAAACCAGCACGGCGGAATTGTCCAAACTGCTGGGACTGCCCATCCTGCTGATCATCGATGGCACCAAAACCACCCGGACCATGGCGGCCGTCGTCTCCGGTTGCAGTCTGTTCGACCCGGCCGTGCGTATTCGCGGGGTGATCTTGAACCGCATTGCCGGCGCCCGTCATGAAGGGATCCTGCGGCGCAGCATCGAGGAACACTGCGGCATCCCTGTTTTGGGTGCCATCCCCAAACTGCGCCAACAAAACTTTCCCGAGCGCCATATGGGCCTGGTGCCGACGCCGGAGCACGAATGGGCGCAACCTTCCATCGACGCGGCCGCCCTCATGGCCCGCGAGCATATCGATCTGGCGGCCGTGATCCGAATGGCGCATGAGACGGAATCCGCCCTCTTGGAGAGCGATGGCCTTGTCGCACAGGATGAACGCATCGACCTTCGTCCGCCGGATGCGCCCACCATCGCCATTATCCAGGACAGTGCGTTTCAGTTTTATTACCCGGAGAATCTGGAGGCCTTGAAAGCCGCCGGGGCCCGCCTGATCTTCACCAGCCCCCTGATGACCGACACCATTCCGGATATCGACGGCCTATACATCGGAGGGGGGTTTCCCGAGACCCATGCCGCGGAATTATCCCGCAATCAATCCTTTCGCGATCGTTTGAAGGCTTTGGCCCAAGACGGCCTGCCGATCTATGCGGAATGCGGTGGTTTGATGTATCTGGGGGAAAAATTGGTTCTCGATGCCAAGACCTACGATATGACGGGCATTCTGCCGCTGACCTTTGGGTTTTCGCCCCGTCCCCAGGGACACGGTTATACGATTCTGGAAGTCACCGGCCAGAATCCCTATTTCCGGCGGGGCACCACCCTGAAAGGGCATGAATTTCACTATTCCAGCGTGCTGGCGTGCGAAGGCTGTGAAAAGGATCTGGCCTATACCATGGTGCGGGGTAACGGTCTGATGGGCGGTAAAGACGGGCTGTGCTACAAGAATGTTCTGGCCACCTACACCCACCTGCATGCTTCCGGCACTCCGGAGTGGGCGCCGGCCCTGGTGGCGAAAGCGCTGGAATATCGATCCCACCACAAGGCAAAGGCGGGTTAAACGTTTCCGTCTAACCCGCCTTCAACGATAAAACCAAGCCCGCTAAGCCGACCTTATTTTTTGGTCTTGGGATGGCACTTGGTGCAGGATACCGGTGCGGCCTTGGATTTGTTTTCCTTGTTCCATTTTTTATGGCAGGCGATGCAGTTCATGTGGACGGCCTCGGCGTGGTAAGCCAGCTTCAACTTGTTCTGCTCGTCTTTACTGATCTTTTTGGTTTTCCATTCCTTCTTCAGTTCTTTGGGCACCTGGCCGGGGATCTTGTGGCATTCGATGCATTTTACCTTGCCGACTTTATCAATGGCGGCCTGGTCGGCCAGCGGCTGGCCCTTGTCATCGTGGTGGCAGTCGCCGCAGCTGCCGCCGTATTCCGTGGAATGTTTCTTGTGCGAAAATTCGACGATGCCCTTGGTGTGCTTTTCATAGGCCGGATCTTGCAGCGTAATCACATCGTCCACCTGGGTGCTGGCCTGAATGCCCCCTGCCAGAAATATACAGACCATGATTACCAGTGTGAGTGGAATTAACAGCGATTTCAGATTCATAAGCCCTTTATACCTCCTTCCAAAAGGTTGGTCATGCTTTGTCCCCAGGCTGTTGTCTCTAACAGATCTCAAAGAGCCTGTCAATGCTCTGACCCATACCAGACGCGGCCTTGGGCGAAAGTTGTGTTCAGGTGAAAACCGCCGCTCAATCTCTAGGACGATCCGTGGCCCTTGTTTGTTGACATGTGCAAGCCGTTATGGTGCCTCACGTTGTCAGACCACCGCCAGATCGGTCGCCACCGTCTGGCTTAAGTCCTTATGATCACGACGAAAATCGTCCAGACGCGTCAGCATCGGGGCCATGCGCTGCTCTTCCTGGGACACGTATTCATAAAGGGGCAAAAAATTGCGGTCGATGTCATCATAGATCATGTTCAGGCGCTGGGACAGCCGTTCGGACAGCTCGGTCTCGAAACGCGTTTTCCCCTCGGCCAGTTCCTGCTTGAATTTTGCGATCAGCCGCCCTTTGCGTACAAACAGCACGCCGCCGGCCAGGAAGAGGCCGGCACCGGTCAAGAGGCCGCCGGTAATATCGAAGAACAGACCATGGGTGACGGTCAGCAGGAACGCACCGATGGCCGTCAAGGCACTGCCCCCCACCAGGGACGGGGCCAGGCGGTCGGAGTTCTTGACGGCATCGGTGGCCAAATGGCCGTCCATGACCGATTCCGCCATTTTTGTCCGTACGGCGGCGATCACCTCCTGCCGGCGGCGGTCGATTTTCAAGAGCAGATCATCTTCGCGCAGTCGATGCCCCTGGACCTCGTCAAGCTCATCGAGGAGGTATTTGAGCAGCTGACGGAGCCCCGCCAGGAAATGGTCGGCACCCTCCGCGGAGAGGGTTTCGATACGCATTTGGAGATCTTTTTCAAAGCTGTTTTGTATGTCGGCCATCCAGTCTTTGATGGAGGCCTTGCGACCCAGCGTGGAACGGATGGATTTTTCAAACAGCTTTCCCAAAGCTAGACCATCACGGAATCGGTCGGTGGCCTGGCGGGCGGCGGCATCATAGGCTTCACCCAGCCGCTGGATGAGGGTGCGCAGTTCATAGGCCGACTGCTGGTGACCACTTTCCAAACGGGTATGAATCATTTCGACAACGGTGCGATCTTTCTCGAATTGCTCCTGGCGATCGGCCAGGGCGGCTTCCACCTGGTCGAGAATCTGAAGCGCCGTCTCCAGAATCGATTCCAGTTTGAGCCGATAGTGCCTTCCCCCGGTGACGGTCTGACGAATAAATTGGCGCACATCGTCAAAACCGCTTTGCGGTTGCTGTTGCTGCTCCAATTGTGCGGAAGTGGCGAAAATCTGTGGTGACGCGATTCCCTTCTGGACAGCCAGATCATGCACCCGGGCCATGTTGGTTTCGATTTCGTCCACGCGTGCCAGGTCGGCCTGCTGAAGGATAAAGACGGTGCGTTTACGCCAGTCCTCGCGGATGTAATCCAGCAAATCCCAGGCCGATTGGGTGTAGGGGTTTTTGGCCTGGAAGACCATGAGGACGAGATCGCTGTTGGGGATGAAATGGCGGGTGATCTCCTGATGGTTTTCAATCACCGTGTTGGTGCCGGGGGTGTCGACGATGGCGATGGTCTGCAGAATGGCCAGTGGACGGCCGATTTTCTTTAAAAACGGACGCACGCTGTCTTCGTAGGGGCGATCGGCATAGACGATCTCCTGAATAACATCGGTACAAGGCGCCGCGTCCACCGGACAGATGTCTTCGCCGAGCAGCGCGTTGATAAAACTGCTCTTGCCGGATTTGACTTCCCCGACGACCACGAACAGGAAAGGTTCGTTGAGGCCCGAGCGAAGCTCGCTCACAATGGAGGGCAGCGATGTACTGCCCATTGTATTGATATAGTCGTGCAGATCTTTTAAGAAGCCCTCCAGGCGGCCCTTGAGAATGATAAAACGGTCATCGATGATGGGTTGTCGCATAGCGGCGTGTTCTCCCGGCCGGGCTCGTTCGTATCAACGTTTCAAGCTATGATAGGTGATCAAAAAAGGCAAAGCAATTATGCACCTGGAGGAGATATCTTCACCGAAGGCGGTGTTGTTGAAGCCCGCCCATCGATAGCGGCCCCGGGGGGTGTGCGCTGCAATCGCGCCCGTCACCGGTCGACCGATGGCCGCCGTGCCCATGAGGATTGTTGACCGGCATGTCCTTTTCGTCAGCGTCGCATCGGCCGGATGGCGCCACCCATGCATTCCGTTGGGCAAGGGGGGACCAAATCCGCGCAGCAAATTATTCGGGCTGGGGGTGATCTTCGGTTGCCGACGCTTCCTCATCCACGGCATCCAATGGCTTGCGGCCAAAGACGCGTGCTCCCAGGATGCTGATTTCATAAAGGAGCATGAGGGGAAAGGCCATCATCACCTGAGTGACGACGTCCGGCGGGGTCAGCATCGCCGATCCCGCAAAAAACAAGAGGATGGCATATTTCCGGTTGCGCTTGAGGAAAGGCACGGTCACCAGTCCCAGTTTGGCCATGAAGGTGATCACCAGGGGCAGCTCGAAAACGATGCCGAAAGCCAGCAAAAGCTTGGCCGCAAAGGACAGGTATTCCTTCATGGACGGCATGGGGCGGATGGTTTCGGTGGCGAAACCCAAGAAAAACTCGAATCCGTAGGGAAAGACGATAAAATAGCCGAACAGAGCTCCACCAACAAAAAAGAAGGTCGAAAGAAATACGATCGGCAACAGCAGCCGTTTTTCCTTGTCGTAGAGACCCGGGGCCACAAACATCCAAAACTGGTAAAGAATCACTGGCGAAGCCAAGCCGAGGCCTGCCAGGAAGGCGACCTTGAGATAGGTAAAGAAGGCCTCCGGCAAATTGGTGAAAATGAGGGTATCCCCCTCGGCCATGACAAGCTTAAGGGGCCGCACCAGGATTTCAAACAGGAATTCCTTAAAACCGTACGCGGCGGCAAAACCGATGGCAACGGCGATGAAGACGATGATCAGGCGGCGTCGAAGCTCATCCAGATGGGAGGTGAATGGGATTTTATCGTCTTCATTCATTGCGGGGCTTACCCTCCTCGGGCGCAGGGGTTGGCGGCGGGTCGGGGGGGGCGTCTTCCGAAGCGCTTTCTGCCGTTTGCGCGTCTTCCGCCGAAGGCTCGGGCGGGGTGGATTTCAAAGGATTTAAATCAACCGCATCCTTAACGTCTGCGTTGAGATCGTCGAAGGATTTGCGGACATCCTTCAGATCCCCTTCGATATCCATGGAATTTTTGATTTCACGGGTGGCCTTTTTGAATTCGTTCATGGCCCGTCCTATTGACTTGGCCAGATCGGGCAGTTTTTTGGGGCCGATTACGATCAAGGCAATGGCCAGAATCAGAATCATTTCCGGCATACCGATACCGAACATGATAAACTCCTCGGTCAGGATCGCCGAATGAATCGGCGTCTTGTTTTAAATGGACCAACGGCCCCTGAAGGGCATCGCTCGAAATGGGGAATAGTTACTCGGTTTCGTGCGACCCGTCAAGGTGTGCTTGGCGGCGCGGCGGGCTTAAGGATCAGAAAATACAGATCACCCGGATGCTTGAGATGGCCGGCGGCGGTTTCGGCGTAGGCCCCGCTGCCCCAGAAAAGATCCGCCCGTCCCGGGCCCTTGATCGCGCCGCCGGTATCTTGATTGAGAACGAACCGTTTAAGGGATACCCACTGGCCGATTTCCCGTTTCCCGGACACCAGCGGTTTGCGTGTGTCGATGAAGGCCAGGGCACCGGGCGGAAAGATGCGGCGATCCGTGGCGATGCTGCGTCCCGGGGTGACTTCGACACCGAGGTTGCCGAGGGGTCCGGTGGTCCCGATCCGGAAGAAAACAAAGCTGGGGTCCTGAAAGAGTAAGCGCTCCCTGTCTTCGGGGTGTTCCCGGAAATAGCGCCGAATGCGTTGCATGGACATTTCTTCGGCGGGCACCTTGTTTTCGCGGATCAGATGCCGACCGACCAGGTCGGCGGAGTGCCCGTTCTGGCCCGCGTACAGAATGCTGACCTGCTGGCCGTCGGGGGTCTGGAGTCGGCCGGAACCCTGCACCTGAACGAAATAGAGATCCACCGGATCGCGCATCCATGCAATGATCGGCGCGTTCTCCAGGCGATGGCCCGCGCGCTGGATTTCTTCACGGGTGTAATAGGGCACCAGGCGGTGTTCCGTTAGACGTCCGATAATCCGTTTGCCGGCCCAGTCGGGGGAAAATTTAGCCAAATCGACCGTCACCAAGTCTTCGGGAAGCCCATAGACCGGTACGGGGTAATGCGGTGAGGGCGTCAGGCTGCCGGGATACAGGGGTTCAAAATAGCCGGTAAACAGAACGTCGTCCTCCGGTGGGCGCCCGATGGATTGGTAGACCTGGTAGTGCTGGCGGATAAACTGATTGAGCTGCGCGCGAGGGGGACGCATGGCTGTATAATCACGGAACGACTCCAGGGAGCGGATCATGTGGGCTTTGCTGTATTCCTGTGAACCGAAACGAAACCGGCGATCATCCGGTACCCGGCTCAGATAGGTCAGACTCTGGTCGATGGCGGTGGCCAGCCCGTCGTAATCCATGTCATCGGCAAATTGCGGCAGGTCGCGAAGGCGGGTGATTTCCTGGATCGCGGTTTCGGCGCTCGGCCGTTCGGCCCTGAAGCTGGTGCAACTGGCCACGAGGAGAACCAGGCATAAACCCAAGGCGATCACCGGGGCGGAATCATATCGACGGTCATGCGTCATTCGTTGGTATCCTTTGCAGTTTGGCGGGGGGTCTGTTCGATCGAACGGGGTTGGTTCAGGGCCGGAGCCTCCCCGCCCACGACGCCCAAGGCTTCGAATTGCCGTGCGGCCGTGAGCACCCGTCGCTCGAGCGAGCCTGCCATCCGGTTATAGTGTTGCACACTGCTTTCCAGCGCTTTACCCATCTGGTCCATGTGCCGGGTCATGACCTGGAGCCGCTCGTAAAGCGCCTTGCCCTGTTGGATGACGCGGGCGGCGTTGGCTGCGGCCTGTTCCTGCCGCCAGCCGAAGGAGACGGCTTTGAGCAGCGCGATCAGGGTGGTCGGCGTGGCCAGAATAACATTTTTCTGAATGCCGTCCTCGATAAGGCCCGGCTTGCGGGCCAGTGCGGCCGAAAAGAAATTTTCACCGGGGATAAATAGGACGACAAATTCCGGCGTGGGGTCGAAATGGGCCCAATAAGACTTGGCCGACAACTGCTGGATATGGTTTGCCACCTGCCGGGCATGATGATCCAGATGCTTTTCGCGCGTCTCTTCCGAGGTTGTTTCCAGAGCATCCAGGTAGGCTGCCAGAGGTACCTTGGCATCCACCAGGATGAGGCGTCCCCCGGGCAGGCGGACCAGCATGTCCGGGCGCAGGCGGCCTTCGCGGCTGTCGGCGATGGGCTGTTCGTAGAAATCACAGTGGGCCTGCAGCCCGGCCATTTCAGCGACCCGTTTGAGGGTCATTTCGCCCCAGCGTCCCCGCACGTGGGGGACCCGCAGGGCCTTGGTCAGTTTGCCGGTTTCTTTGTGAAACACCGCCTGGGTATCGGCCAGCGTTTGCAACTGCTGGCTCAGTTCACCATAGGCTTTTTCCCGGGCCCGTTCCAGGGAGAGAACCTGGTGGTCATAGCGATCAAGCGCTTCCCGGAGGGGCTGCAGCATGCCTTCCACGGCTTGTGAACGCTGTTTCAGATCGGTTCGGGCGGCATCCAGTTGACGTGCCAGAGCGGTTTGGGCCAGATCGAGGAAGACCTGATTGTTGTTCTGGAGAGCGGTGGCCGAAAGCGCTTTATAGGCATCGGCCATGCGGGCCTGCCAGTCTTCCATAAAGGCCAACTTTTCCCGCATGGCCAGGCGGTCGCGGCGGATAATGGTTTCCAGGCGCGCGTTGCGGCCGGTGGTTTCGGCCAGCGTTTGCCGCAGTTCGCTGAGCTGCCGCTCACGCTTCTGGAGGTCCTCGGCCAGGGCCGGCAGTTGTTCGGCGTGGGCCTGGGCCGTGGCCCGTTCTTCCGTCAGGCGGACGACTTCCTGCCGGGCTGTTTCCAACGGTGCGCGGGTCGCGCGAGCCATTTCAGCGGCCCGGCGCTGGTAGCGCCAGCGGGCGATCCCCCAGGCAACGACAAATCCGATGGCGGCAGCGGCAAGCAGGTGCAAAAGGTCATGATCCAAGGTCATGTTCAGGGTCCCATGGCGCGCGGTCGTTCATTCAGGAAACATCCGTGGTGTCCCCACGGATAAAATCACCGCTTTTACCGCCGGACTTGCGCAGCAGCCAGGTGTCGGTGATGGCCATCCGCCGGTCATAGGATTTGCACATGTCGTAGATGGTCAACGCCGCCACCGTGGCGGCGGTCAGGGCTTCCATTTCCACCCCGGTCTGCGCGATGACACGTACGGAGGCTTCGATGCGGATACGATGGGCGGGGGCCTCCGGAAAGAAATTGATCTCCACGTGATGGAGGTTCAACGGGTGGCACATGGGGATCAGGTCGGCGGTTTTTTTGGCGGCCATCATGCCGGCAATACGGGCTGTTTCCAGAACATTGCCTTTTTTGATATTCCGGTCGGTGATGCGTTGGAATGTTGCCGGCTGCATGGCCACGGCCGCCTGGGCCACGGCCAGGCGATCGCTCGGCGGTTTGTGGCCGACATCCACCATGCGAACCCGGCCCTCTTCATCGAGATGGGTAAACGATCCCACGATGATTCTCCTTCCTTGGTTGCGACAGCATTCGATCCGCTCTGTTGCCGATTGCCCATCCCCGCCATGCCGGTCAGGTGATGAAGTATTCGGTCTTCGACGTGACCGTGGTCTTGATGGCATTCAGGGTTTTTTCCAGGGTCTGAATGACATTTTCGCGAATGTCCCCGGCCACGATGAGGACCATGACGTCGTCTCCAACCACCAAATCCCGATCTTCGGCGATTTCAACCTGAAGCGCGACGATACCCGGGGTCTGGCGCGCCTCGTCCAGAACAGCCTGCAGGCGCCCGTGATCGACGGCCACGCGCAGTCCGGAGACTTTCCGGCCGTCACGGGACGTTCCGCGCACCACCCCGTTATGGCACAGCACCATGCCGGCACGGTGAAAATCAGGATGTGATTTGACGGACTGCAACATCTCTGCGGCATTCATCACGATAGCCCTCCCTAATCGCTGGTTGCCTCCCGACCGCGTGCGTTGGCAAACCGCTGCCCGGCGCCTTCCAGGTCTTCGATGGTGTTGATATTGTAAAACGAGCGTAAATCAGGATCGGCCTGCCGCAGGCGATCTGGGCCCACGGTATGCACCCGTACTTTGCGGAAGAAGGAGCGGATACGAAAATCGCCCTGCTCGAGCCGATGGGTGATCGGCGTCAGGCAGCGTTGTGAATATACGGCACACAGCGGCTCCAAGCCCTGGTCTGTTTTCGGAACGACCACGTCGGGCGCTTGCGCCGTGGCATCCAACAGCGTGCTGATCAAAGCCGGCTGGAGGAAAGGGGTGTCGCAGGCGGTCACAAAACCATAGGGATGGCTGGCGTAGAAAAGCCCGGCATGAATGCCGGTAAGAGAGCTGCGTTCGGCAAATAGATCCGTCACCAGGGTCATATCCCATGCGGCAAAGCGCCCGGGTGTGTTGGTGACCAGGATAATTTCCTGGAAGAAACCACCGAAGGCTTGTCGAATATGGTCCAGCAGCGGGCGGCCGTTCCATTCGAGCAGGGCCTTGTCACGCCCGCTGAAGCGCGAACCCAGACCGCCGGCCAGGATGATGCCGGAAAAGGGGGTTTTCGGGGCCTTTACCATAGGGGATATTCTCTCCGGGTAGCGCCGGGGTCGGGCGGTCGATAAAACAATGTTTCTATGATGTTAGCGATGACCCGAAAGGGGACATCATAGTGGAAACCGATATCCAAGGCAAGGCGATTTAGTTTGGCCCCTCTAATCCCCCCGGACAACCACAAGAGGCTTGATCTCCTTTCGACGGATGATATAAGCGAAGGAGAACGCCGGCCTGCTGCGGTGACGGCCGTCGTCACCCCAGAGCGTCACCGCAAGATTGCCCGACAGCCCCTACGGGAGACCACCATGCGCAAAAGCGAACGGGTGTTGGATGCCAAGGATATCGACCGAACGATTACCCGCATGACCCACCGGATACTGGAGGTTCACAAGGGGGCGGCCGATCTGACCTTAATCGGTATCCAGACCCGTGGCGTATATTTGGCCAGGCGGATCAAGGACAATATCCGCCGTATCGAGGGCGCCACGGTGGCCACCGGCGATATGGACATCACCCTCTATCGTGATGACTGGACCCGCATCAGCCATCACCCGGTCGTGCAGGCCACAGATATCCTTTTTTCGGTGGATGGCAAGGAAATCATCCTCGTGGATGATGTTTTGTTCACGGGCCGCACGACCCGGGCGGCCATGGACGCTATCATGGATTTCGGCCGCCCCGACCGTATCGAGCTCGCGGTCCTGGTGGACCGGGGGCATCGCGAGCTGCCCATCCAGGCCGACTACGTGGGGCGTTTTATTGAAACCCGACGCTCGGAGATGATTAATGTCTGCCTGCGTGAGAGCGATGGTCAAGACCAGGTTTTATTGGAAGAACGGGAGGGTTAGGCAACGATATCATGGGAACACATGCTCATAAATCCGCGGCACCGCGGCACCTGCGGGTCGCCGTGCTGACCGTGTCGACGACCCGCAGCCTACAAGACGATAAAAGCGGTCAGTGGATCGCCCGCAGGACGGTGCGCGAGGGCCATCAGGTGGTGGATCATCGGGTCGTGACAG
The DNA here is from genome assembly GCA_050124295.1 of Desulfobacterales bacterium. Classification (GTDB taxonomy): domain Bacteria; phylum Desulfobacterota; class Desulfobacteria; order Desulfobacterales; family UBA5852; genus JABZFP01. The sequence goes on from JASFFM010000069.1 coordinate 11,712, forward strand.
ACGACGCCCCAGCCATCGTTGCGCAATTGCAGGAAATCCTCGCGGCCGCGCGGCCCCATGCCCTGATCATTACCGGCGGTACAGGCATCGGTCCGGCGGACGTCACCATCGAAGCGGTGCGCCCTCTCTTCCGCAAGGAGTTGAGCGCTTTTGGGCCCTTGTTTGCCCAGTTGAGTTTTGAGGAAGTCGATTCGGCGGCCATCCTATCCCGGGCCACGGCCGGTCTGATCGAACAGGCGCTGGTATTCTGTTTGCCCGGCAGTCGCAATGCCTGCAAGTTGGCCTGCAAGGCCCTGATTTTTCCCGAGCTGGGCCATCTCGTGAAACACGCCCTCAGCGGCTGATATCCTCCGACGTTCGCAGCCCCTCCCCCGACGCCTGTCGGTTGCCGAAAACCAGGGCGTTGATCCGCCGGGCCAGGGCATCCGTTGCGCCCAGAGGGCTGCCGTCCAGCGCGATTGCCGGCACGCATCCCATTAAGGCGTTGGTCAGCAGGACCTGGTCGGCATCGTAGAGCGCCGCCGGGTAGAGGGGGGCATGCCGCAGGCGGTATCCCATGGCGGTAAGCTGTTCCAAAACGCAGGCTTCCATGACGCCCGGCAGGACATGGGCCGATCGGGGGCGATAAATCGTGCGTCCGCAAAGGGCCAGCAGGTTGGCGGTGTTGGTTTCGGACAGGGTGCCGTCCGGGTTGATGATCAAGGCTTCGTCGGCGTTTTGGGCCTGTGCCCAATGGCCGGCCTGGCGGTAGAAAAGATAGTTCAGGGTCTTGTGGTCGGCCAGCGGCGTTTGGCGCGGTTCCGGGTAGACGAACAGCTTCAACCCCGGGGCATCGAGCACCTGCAGGCGATGGCGATAGGGCCGGGCGGTTACAAAAAGGTGATAGCCTGGCGCTGCCGATGGCTGACCGCGGGTGGCCGTCAGGCGAACGGCGGCGATCTTCTCATCCAGCCCGTTGTATTTCAGCACCTGTCGGATGACCGCTTCCCAGGTGATATCGGGCGGGCGGCCGCCCATAAGGGCCCGCCAGCTCTTTTCCCAGCGGTTTCGATGTCGCGCCAGGAGGGGGAGTTGCCCTCTGTCGGCGCGGATGGTTTCAAAAAACCCGGCCCCGTAGCGAACCCCCTCGTCATTGATCGGCAGGCGGGCTTCTCCAGCGAGACAGAAGCGGCCGTCCATCCAGACCATCTCCGGCCATACTTCCAGCGGTGCGCATTCGGCGCAGACGTTTACCAGGGTGCGCCCCTTATGCAGCGTTTCCTCGTATTCGTCTCCCGGATCGGAATCGTAGACAATGCCGCCGCCCACCGAAAAAGCCATGCGCCCGCGATGAACCACGGCCGTGCGAATGGCGATGGATAGATCCAGAGTGCCGTGAAAACTGAGGTATCCAATGGCGCCCGTATAGACGTGCCGGCGATCGGGCTCGAGCTCGTCGATGATTTCCATCGATCGTATTTTGGGGCATCCCGTGATGGACCCCCCCGGAAAGGCGGCTCGCAGGAGATCGACACCGTCGCGGTCGTCGGCCAGTCGGCCCTCCACGATGGAAACGAGGTGATAGACGTTGGCGTAGGCTTCGACCATTTTGTGGGCGCTGACCTGTACCGACCCCCCGGCACAGACGCGACCGATGTCGTTGCGCAATAGATCCACGATCATGGATAATTCGGCGTCGTCTTTGGCGCTGGCCTCCAGCTCTTCCCGCATGGCGCGATCCTCGTGGGCGTCCTTGCGACGGGGCCGGGTGCCCTTGATGGGCCGGGTTTCCACCTGCCGTCCATCCAGCCGCAGAAACCGTTCCGGGGAGGTGGATACCAGCTGGTGGTCGCCGGCGTTCAGGAAGGCAAAGAAGGGGGCCGGGTTCTTTGCATACAGGGCGCGGAAAAAGCCGAAGGCGCTGCCCTCAAAGCGCGTCTCGAAGCGCTGGGATAGGTTGACCTGATAGACGTCCCCGGCGGCGATATACGCCCGGATGCGCCGGACGGCCGCTTCGTAGTCCGGCTGTTGGAAATTGGATTGCAGCCCTTGATGATCGACGGTGAAACCCTCCCCCGGTCGGGGGGCTTTCAGGAGGGCGGCGATGCGATCCTGGCCGGCCGGCGAGCGCTGACGATAACCCTCGCGGCGGATAATTTCATGCAGGTAGACCTGCTGTTGCCGTTTGTCGTA
>JASFFM010000070.1:0-13741 GCA_050124295.1 Desulfobacterales bacterium
ATACCCTCCGATACCGCCTTTCCGGGCAGCCGCTGGCTGCTGTATCTGGCGGTTGGATTGATAGGGGCTGTTGTCGTCTCGTTCCTGGCCGGGCGCCGCTACCCTACCAATCGTCATGAAACCATCGATCTTCTCGACCGCACGCGCGAAGGCCGAGAACTCGAGAAAGTGACCTATCTTTCCCTCAATATTTTTTTCTGGGCTGTTCTGATTGTCCTTTTGGGGGCCATTGTGCTTCGCTACAGCCTTGGTTGAGTTGAACATCGGCAGGCTCGTAAGGGAAGATCTGTACTTGGCAACCATTCAGATTTAAATGATTCCGGCAGAAATTTGGGAGATCATGTCTTGATCTGAATGGGGTCTCGCGTCGGTTGATGCGGAAAGTCTTTCAACGTTGCCAGATCATCCTTGTCCCGGCGAAATGTTGGCGCACTTTGCATATAGTGGACGATCGCCCGCGTCACCGCATCGAGAGATGCCAGGCGGGTGCGTTCATAACCATGGGAGCCGTCAACTCCAAAACATACCAGCGCCGTTCGCGTGTCATTGCCGGCCTCGATCGCCGAAGCGGAGTCACTGCGATAAAAACGAAACACGTCTTTTGCATATGCGATTTTGTTTTCCTCACAAATGCCGATCAGTTTATGGCTGAGATGGTAATCGAAGGGGCCGCTCTGGTCCATCATCCCGATCGTCACGCCATCCTCCAGTGCATTCTGTCCAGTGGCCACGGGTGCCTGTTCGATCACCACCATTTCGGCCACATCACCGTAGACCGCCGCTGATGCTCCGTGCCCCACTTCCTCAAAAATCGTAAAGATCATATGACAATCGACCGGCAGGGGAACCTGGGCTTCGATTACCCCTTTGGCGGCGGTCAACAGCACCGCCACACCGGCCTTGTCATCCAGATGCCGGGCGTTGACAAAACCATTCGGCGTTATTTCGGGCAAGGCATCGAAGGCAACGAAATCCCCGACTGTGAATCCCGCCGATTGCAGATCACGGGCATTACCGCAGGGAACATCCACCCGCCCTTCGACGAAATCCCAACCGGAAGGCTGGCTGTCGATGGCATCACCGTAGACGTGTCCGGATGCCTTGAGGGGTAAAACCGTCCCCCGCTGTGGCCCGGCGGGCGTAAACACCGTCACCCGGCCACCTTCGGCAAATCGGCTGGACCAGGTCCCGATGGGAGATAAACCCAGTCGCCCGTTTTCCTTCAAACGGTTGACCATGGCGCCAAGGGTGTCCAGGTGGGCCGTTATCGCCCGGTCAAGGGGACCTTTGCGGCCCCGTAGGGTTGCCCGGATGGCACCCCTGCGGGTCACATTGTATTCGAGACCCAGTCGGTCGAGCTCCGCACCGACAAAATGCACGATCTGATCCGAATACCCGGAAGGGCTCGCAATGTTCAACAGTGACAGGAGGATTTTCTGCAAGTAGTCGTGATCGATCATCATGGGGATATCCGTTCTTGGCTCGGGTTGGGGGTATGGGCTGCCGTTTGCGGAAAAAGAAAATCGATGAACCGCTGGGCCGTCGGCTGGGGTTCGTGATTCGCCAGACCTGGCCGCTCGTTGGCCTCGATGATCCAGTAGTCCGGGCGGGCAAGGTCCGGAACGATCAAATCCAGTCCGGTGACGGGGATCGCCAGCGCCTGGGCGGCTTTGACGCCCACGGCGGCCAGTTCAGGATGGATCTCATCGGTCACGTCGGTGATCGTGCCCCCCGTGTGCAGGTTGGCGGTTTTGCGCGCCGGGATTTCCTTCTCCGCCGGGGGGACGTCATCCAGCCGGTAACCGTACAAAAGTAGACAGCGCTTTGTTTCCGCGTCGAGGGGCAGGCGGCCTTCACCGTCCGTTGCGGCGGCCCGCCGGCGGTTATACTTTTTGATGAGGTCGCGCAAGGTGTGCTGCCCGGTGCCGACGATGACCGGTGGTCTGCGAACGGCTGCAGCCACCATTTGATTGTCAATCACGATAAGCCGCAGGTCTTCCCCCGCGATGAATTCTTCCAGCACGACATCCGGACAGTACTGACGCGCGCGTCGAAGGGCGCTCTCGAGCGCTTCCGCGGTTTGCAAGTCGACGCTGATACCGTTGCCCTGTTCGCCGCGGGCCGGCTTGACCACGATGCGCTTCAGGTCAGCGAGGACCTCCCGATTATGCGCCCGATCGCCGGCCTTGAATTGACGGGGCACCTTCAGGCCCGCCCCGGCAAGTATCCGCCGGGTGACACGTTTGTCGTCACAACGGCTCATGGCCACCGCCGATGTCAACTCGGTCAATGATTCCCGACAGGCAACGGTGCGGCCACCAAACGTCAGGTCAAAGTAACCATGCTCGGCATCGGCGACGTTGACCCCGATACCGCGGCGCCGGGCTTCCTTGACAATGATGCCGGCATAGGGGTTGAGCCGATCCGTCGGTGAACGACCGATGTAGAGATCTTCGTTAATTGAATTTTTGCGTTTCACGCAAAAGACCGGCACGCGCTGAAATCCGATCTTCTCATACAGGGCAATGGCTTCGGTGTTGTCGTGGAGGACGGACAAGTCCAGATAAGCCCGGCCGCGCGTCAGATAATGATCGGCCAGATGGCGCACCAACGCTTCCCCCACGCCCGGTGCGTTGGTTTGCGGATCCACGGCAAGACACCACAGGCTGGCCCCTTGTTCGGGGTCGGCAAATGCCGCCACATGGTCCACCCCGGTGACGGTGCCTATGATTTCCCCGTTCGCCAGCGACTCCGCCACGAAATAGGTCCGCTGGCGGGAAGCCTTATGGGCCAGGAGAAAATCCGGATCGCACCGGACCATCTGCCGTGCCGCGTAGAGACGGTTAATGGCTTGCGCATCCTTGCGCGCGTGAAGGCGGCGAATCGAAAAAGCCCCCGGACGGATGCGGCCGGGCTGGTACTCGTGCATCCACAAACGAAAGGTGTGCGAAGGATCCAGAAAGAAACGCTCGGGCCCCATGGCCAGGAGCACATGGGGATCACGCAGGTAAAAGGTGATGTCCCGTTGCCCGGCGCCCTCACGGTCCATCGCGGCGCAGAGATCCTTTTGGGATTGGAAGGTATGGCCAAAGATGATCCGCCCCCAGCCCATATTGATGCAGGCGTTGGCCGACATTTGGTCGGCTTTCGGCCCCTGAGGTCTTTTTTCGTTGCGCACGGTGAAACTGGAGATACGCTCCAGACGTTCGCGAAAATCCGCTGTTCTTTCCATGGGTGATGGCCTCCCGGGTGGTTGGGTTTGTCGGACAGAAATCAGTCTTTGGCCGTATCAAAGCCCCTGAGCCGCCAGCCAGTAGGCCAGTACGGCCATTTGCCAGGCCTTGGATCCCTGCAGCGGCGTAATGTGTTTTTCCGGTTCGGCCAGCACATGGGTGATATAGTCCGGATTGAACAGGGCCCGTTCTCTGGTCCGCGGAGATTCCAGAATCTCCTTCACGAAAGCCAGGTAATCGCCCTTGAGGTATTTGAGCGCCGGTACCGGAAAATACCCCTTGGGACGATCGATCACCTCTTCTGGAATGATGTCCCGCGCGGCCTCCTTGAGCACGTGTTTGCCGCCGTTGGCGACCTTGAATTGCGCCGGTATGCGGGCCGCAAGCTCCACCAACTCGTGATCCAGAAATGGCACCCGCGCTTCCAACCCCCAGGCCATGGTCATGTTGTCCACCCGCTTGACCGGATCGTCCACCAGCATGACGGCGGTGTCGAGACACAAGGCCTTGTCCACCGGCGCTTCGGTCTCCGTTTGCGCGAAGCGGCGTTTGACGAATTCCAGACTATAATCGCGCTCGAGAAACCGGGGATCGACGGCCGCCGCATATTCACTATGGCTGCGATCGAAAAAGTGTCCCACATAGTCGCCAAGCGGATCGGTGCTGTTCATCAGGGGCGGATACCAATGATACCCACCGAATATCTCGTCCGCCCCCTGGCCGCTCTGCACCACCTTGACATGCCGGGAAACGGCCTGGCTCAAGAGATAGAAACCGATGCAGTCGTGGCTGACCATCGGTTCGCTCATGACCCCGAGACACGCTTCGATGGAAGACAGCACATCGGCGCTGTCACACTGAATGCGGTGATGGGTGGTGTCGAAATAGTCCGCGACGATGTCGGAATAGCGAAATTCGTTGCCCTCCTCGCCACCGACCGATTCGAAACCGATGGAAAACGTCGTCAGATCCTGCTGGCCCAGCTCCGCCAGCAGTCCCACCACCAGACTGGAGTCCACTCCGCCGGACAGCAGAACCCCCACGGGTACGTCCGCCGCCAGCCGGCGTCGGACAGCTTCGCGCAGGGTTTCGCGGACAAGCGCCGTCCATTCCGCCATCCCGTAGCGGCGCTCCTCGGGCCGGGGATGAAAACCAAGTTTCCAGTAGGTATCCTTCTCGATCGTGCCCCGGGCGTCGATGGTCATGGTCTCTCCCGGCATCATTTTGCGGACGCCCTGCAAAATGGTGTGGGGGGCGGGCACGACCGAGTGAAACGTCATGTAATGATGCAGCGCCACGGGGTCGATCTCCGCGTCGATATCACCGCCGGCGATCAGAGCGGGTAAAGAGGAAGCAAAACGAAATTCGCGGGAATCTTCCCGATAGTAGAGGGGTTTGATTCCCAGACGATCACGGGCGACAAAAAGACGCCCGCTGTCCCGTTCGAATATCGCAAAGGCGAACATGCCATTGAAATACTGCACGCAGTCGCGCCCCCAGGCATGATAGGCCTTGAGGATCACTTCGGTATCACCGGAAGAAAAAAAGGTGTAACCACTGTTTTCGAGCTTCCGGCGCAGTTCGCGATAATTGTAGATGGCTCCGTTGAAAATGATGGACAGTCCGAGGGCATTGTCCACCATGGGCTGATGGGCCCGCTCGCTCAGATCGATTATCTTCAGGCGCCGGTGCCCCAGGGCCGCCGGGCCTTGGGCAAACAGCCCCTGGGCGTCAGGGCCGCGCTTCTGCATGGCCGCGGTCATCTTTTCGACACATCGCGTCGATGATGGTTGGTCGTTGAACATGATTTGTCCGCATATTCCGCACATGGCGTGTCCGCTGCTCCTTTCTCCAAATCAAGCAGTTAGATCGTCTTTGCCACAGTATGCCAAACCAATGGACGTCATCCACGCCGTCGAGCCCAAACGAAATCCTCAGGCGTTGACGGCTCCATACACCGGCCGTCCTATTCCACGTTCAGCCAGTAGGGTTGCATGTCGTAATGCTTGAAAAGCGCCAGCTCGTCATCGCGCGTCGGCCCGTGTTCCCGGTCAAAAACAGGACTGTTTTCGATGGCGCCCCGGTTCATGCGCACGTGCAGCTGTGACCGTTTCCAGTCGATGCGTCTGGCCCAGGTCGGTGAAATGAGCACCTTCCGCCCCGACAGCCACTTACGGGTGTCGACCACCAGGTAGCGGATCGCCCAGACATCGTGATCCAGAAGAAAATCATCCACCCGACCGGCACTGCCGTCGGTCGCCTCGACATGGTAACCGGCAACCTCCTTAACGGACCGCAAATGACTTTTACCCGCCGATTCGATGGATTCGATGGGTTTCACCTGTATATCAGCTTTCGAGAACGGCGTTGTAACCGGGCCCCAAACATGGGGACCATGCCAGTAGGGAATCCAGCCGTATTGATCCACCAGTTGCTGTTCGTACTGGCGCGAAACCGGCATGTCACTGGCCAGGGACGGACTGTTCTGGATGTCTTCCCTGGTCAGGCGCACCGGTATCTGATCCGTTTTCCAGTCCCAGTCAAAAATCGCGCTGGGCGATATCAGAACCCTGAGTCCCGGCAGCCATTTACCGGTGTCGGCCACCATGTAGCGAACCGTCCAGTGCTTGTCGTCAAAAAGAAAATCGGAACACCGACCGATAGGGCCGTCCGTGGCCTGCAGATCGGCGTTCAGAATGGCCTGTAAACTGCGTATCATCTTAGACTCCTTTCGGACATCGCCGGAGGCTGCCAAGAACACCACGCCGGCGCGAATGACCCGTGTGGACTTTGTGGGCTGGCTTGCCCGGGGGCGGTTCCTCCACCGGCGGTCGCCGGGGCCTTCGCTGCGGGTCGCCCACGGGCGGTTTGTTGGGGGATGGCGGTTCGTCCGGGGTCTGTCCCGGTTCCTCCACGGGCGGGTGCTTGGGATGCTCCGGTGGGTCTTCCACGGGCGGGTGCCCGGACCCCATCGCTTTTACAAATAATATGTCAGCGTTCATTAATGATTGTCCCTTCATGCTTTGGCGGAGTTATTTATGAGCAGATTCTACGGGCAAAGCATTTCGGGGACAATGGGGTCCATAACGCAGATTGCATGAAGATTATCGGTATGTGCGAAAACGTGATGTGCGAAAACGTGTATCAGTACTTCCGTGTGCGGATGATGTTGAAAAGGAGCCAGAGGCCGATGATGGCCGAAATGAAATATCCCACGACGCCGATGGCCGGATAGCCCATGATGTGCGGGCGCACACCGGTGGTGATGATCATGGACGACCCCACGATCATGGCGGCAATGATCATGGCGAATGTCAGCCGGTTGGTGATGTTTTCAAGTGTGTTGAGAAGATTTTCCAGATTGGTGTGGGCAAATTGAATCGTCAGATCGCCGTCTTCGACCTTCTGCATGATGCGCAGAAGACGCCCCGGGATTTCCCGGCGGTGGTGCAACAGGGCCGGCAGGGACGATTTGGCCATCTGCCAGATCCGTCGCAGTCCGAAGCGCTCCCGGGCGAGCCGCTCGATGTCCGGCCGGGCTTCGGCGATGATATTGAGCCGGGGGTAGATCATCCGGGCGGTACCCTCGGCCGTCACCAGGGCCTTGATCATCAACAGCAGGTCCGGATGCAGCTGCAACCGGTATTCCCGCATGATATTGGCGATCGCCATGAGAAGCTGCCCGATGTTCATCTCCTCCAGCGGGACGGCATAGTAGGTGTCGACCACATCCAGCAGCTCCCGCTCGAGGCCGCGGCGGTCGATATCGCCAGCCACCTCTCCCAGGCGGAAGAGCGCCGTCATCAGGCCGTGGCTTTCCCGCTGGATAATGGCCTGCAGAAGCTCGACGAGTTCCCGGCGGTCCCGCTCGGTGAGGCGCCCCACCATGCCCCAGTCGATCAGGCAAAGCTGGTTGTCGGCGGTGACCATCATGTTGCTCGGATGGGGGTCGGCATGGAAAAACCCGTCATCGAGAATCTGCCGGATGGCCGTACGCAGGCCCAGCCGCGCCAGGAAGCGGGCCTGATCCTCGTCCTCGAATTGGAGTTCTTTAACTTGGGTTCCCTGGATATGCGCCATCACCAGGATGCTTTCGGAAGTGTAGTCTTCGAAGACGGCCGGGACCTGTATGTCGCTCTCCTCCCGCAAATGGGAGCGCGCGATCGCAATATGGCGGGCCTCCCGCCTTAAATCCATTTCACGACGCAAGGTCCGGCGGACATGGTGCACCAGGGCCGGCAGGTCGTATACCTTGAGGGGTTCAAAATTGGCGTGCAGCCGATGGGCGATATAATCCAGGATATCCATATCCTTCTCCATCGTGCTGCGAATGCGGGGGCGGCGGATTTTTACGGAAACAATGGCCCCTTCCCTGCGCAGAACGGCCTTGTGCACCTGGGCAATCGAGGCTGCCGCCAGCGGCTCGGGATCGAAAACCGCAAAGACTTCTTCGAGTTTTTGCTGATAGGTATCTTCCACAGCCGCGCGTATGGCCTCGAAGGCCACCGCACTCACATTATCCTGCAGTTTCCCCAGTTCGCGAATCATGGATGCCGGCAGCAGATCGGGGCGCAGGCTCATGATCTGCCCGAACTTGATGAAGGTCGATCCGAGATCCTCGAGCACCCGGCGGATGCGCTCTTCGGTCGCGAGATGACCTTCAGCGCGTTCCCCTGGCTTGGGCATGGGCACGCCGGGCAGATCGATCCGTTCCAGCAAATCCTCGAAACCGAACCGCAGCATCACTTTGGCGATGTCCTTGAGACGATTGATATTGGCCAGGATTTTTATTTCCATTTGGGCATTATCCTCTTGAAGACGTTCGCACATGTGGCGGTGGGTGTCATCGCGATGCGAACCGCCGCACCGTGGCCTCGGCTGCCATGGATTGCCGGATGGGGTCGCAGGCAACTCTGTAAACGTATTCATGGATACCGGCGGTGCGCAAGGGGGCGACGGCGATCCTGCTGGAAATCAGCACCCGGGGGGGAAGATATGGGGTCTTGGCGGTATGCCGCCCAGCCCTGCCAGTGGCTATAGTCGGATATTCGCAAAACTAAAGGAGTGCAGATGAACGACATGTCCTTCTGGCAGCTATATGCCAGTGCGGCCAAGACATCCGTGGGGTTTTTCTGGAAAGCCGGCTGGGCTTTTGTTCTGGGGTATGCGGTCAGCGCCATGATCCAGGCTTTCGTCCCCAAAAAGCGCCTGACCGAGCATATGGGAACCGCCGACCTCAAAAGTCTCTCCCTGGCAACCATTTTCGGGGCCGCCTCGTCGTCCTGTTCCTTTGCGGCCCTGGCCGCCGCCCGTTCGCTGGTGTTGAAAGGGGCGCATTTCATTGCGGCGGTGGCGTTCATGTTTGCCTCCACCAATCTGGTCATCGAACTGGGCATCCTGATCCTGATCTTCCTGGGCTGGCCCTTTCTGGCCGCGGAAATCGTCGGCGGCCTTATCCTGATTGTGATCAGCCGGTTCCTGATGGCCTTCACCTACCCGGACAAATGGATCGAAGACGCCCGGCGCCGGGTGGCCGAAGACAGCCCGCCGGAAGACGATGACTTTGACTGGCGCCAACGCATTGCCAGCCGCAGGGGGTGGCACCTGGTGGGCAACAAATTCGTATCCGACTGGCAGATGGTCTGGGAGGAAATCACGATCGGGTTCACCATCGCGGGGTTCGTTGCCGTCATGGTTCCGCCGGATGTCTGGGAGGCGATCTTTTTACTGGGCCGATCGGAAACCCTCCCCCAGTGGTTGATCGTCGTCGAAAATGCCATCGTGGCCCCGTTTGTAGCCGGCGCGACCTTCATCGGGTCCATGGGAAACATCCCTCTGGCCACCGTGCTCAACACCAACGGGGTGATGTTTGCCGGCATCATGGGGTTTATCTATTCCGATTTGATGGTACCGCCCCTGGTCATGGTCAATGCCAAATATTACGGCTGGCGTGTCGCCCTTTACATTGCGGCCATCATGTTCGTCAGCATCGTGATAACGGCGCTTTGCATGCATTTCGGCTTCGGCCTGTTGGGCCTGACCCCCGAAAGCAGTCGCACCATTCACGAAACGACCCGGTTTGCCTTCGACTATACCTTCTTCCTCAATCTCTTGTTTGTTCTGGCTGCCGTGGTATTGGTGGCACTACATCGCGGGTGGCAACGCCACGAAGCCGACCATGACGACCACAGTCATCATGATCATGGCAACGGCTTTTCGCCCAAACGCCTGGTCGCCCTGGCCTGCGCGGCCATCGTCGCGGGGGGCCTGCTGGTGCTGGCGATCAGTGGAGGGGCCGGCTGATGGGCACCGCATCGCCTGAACCGGTCACCCCCGTGGTCAAACGCTCGCTGTTTTCATGGCTCCTGCTCCAATCCAATCGCCGGCGCCAAGTCCTTCTCCTATCCATCGTTCTGGTCACGGTGGTGGCGCGGCTGATCCCCATCGAGATGCAAAAACGCATTGTGGACGAGGGCATCATGGGGCGCAATGCCGATCGCCTGGTGATTTACAGCGCCATCTATCTCGGCGCTTTCCTTTTGGCCAGCAGCCTGAAATACGCCATCAACGCCCTGCAGACCATCATTGGTCAGAAAACCCTGGCGCGCATGCGCCGGGAGATGCTGGCCCATATCCTGCGGCTGCCCTATGGTTTTTTCCGCAATACGCAATCGGGCGCGGTGGTAACCACCCTGATGACCGAACTGGCCACCGCCGGCGACTTTGTCGGCGTGGCCCTGGCTGTTCCCGCCACCAATATTCTCACCCTGGTGGCATTCGGCGCTTATCTTTTCTGGTTGAATCCCCTTCTGGCGGCGGTTTCCTTCAGTATTTACCCGGTGGTGGTGATATTGATCCCGCGGTTGCAGAAACGCGTCAATCATTTCAATCGCCAGCGGGTCAATGCCACACGCGAGGTCTCGGGAAAAATCGGCGAGATGATGACCGGCCTGCACGAAATCAAAATCGGCAACGCCTACGCCTATGAAGAGGACCGCTTCGGTCGCCTGGTGGACCGGCTTTGCCGTATCCGCATCATTTGGAATCTCTACCGTTTCGCCGTCAAAGTGGCCAACAATCTGCTGACCAATTTCAGTCGATTTCTGATTTTCGCCGTGGGGGGATATCTGGCCCTGAACGGTCATCTCGCCATCGGCGCGCTTGTGGCCTTCATTTCCGCCCAGGAAAAGCTCTATGACCCCTGGAAAGAGTTGATTCAGTTCTATCAGGCCTATCAGACGGCCTCCGTCACCTATGATCGCGCCATGCAGACCTTCAACGACATTCCAGAGGCGACGCCGAAAGACGAAAAACCGACGGTCGATGATGTCAAAGGCAAGCTGGAACTTCAGCAGGTGGGCTACCGCACAGCCACCGGTGCCCGGCTTCTGCGGGATATCTCCTTGAAAATGGTTGCGGGGGAACATCTCGCCCTGGTGGGATCCTCCGGCAGCGGCAAAAGCACCCTGGCACACTGCATCGTCGGTCTCGTGCCGCCTTCCGACGGGCGCATCCTTCTCGACGGACATGCCATGTCAGATTTGACGCGCGCCGATATCAGCCGTCATATTGCTTTCGTGCCCCAGAAACCGTTTGTCTTCAAAGGAACGATCGCGGAGAATATCGGTTACCCGCTGCCGGTCGATTGGCTGGACGCATCGGATGACGAAAAACGTCAACAGCGCGACGATTGCATCGAAGTGCTTCAACAGGTCGGTCTGTTTGTCGACGTACTCGGTTTCGGTCTCGAAAGCACACCCCGGCCCGGCACCTCCAAGGCACTCAAATCCGCCATCGTTTCCGTCCGTCGGCGCCTGAGCCAAAGCCTGCCGGAAGAACTGGCGGACCATATGGAACGGTTCGATGAAGACTGCTTCCTATATCATGCGAGCCTGGGTGAAAATCTGCTCTTCGGCCGGGTGCGCGATGACGCCGCCATCGACCCCCGCCGCCTGACCGCCATCCCCGGGATTGCCGCACGGCTTGCCGAAGCCGGTCTGCTGGAGGATCTGACCTCTATCGGTCTGCAGATGGTCGATGGTCTGGCGGCGTATTTCCAGCGCCCCCCCTTGCCGGAATACATCCAGCGCCTTCTGCCGCTGGATGTGGAAAAGATGCAAACCTGTCTTGACATACGGGAGCGTGTTGGCCGCCAGGGCGATATCGACCGCCTGCATGCCGATGAAAAAGATCTTCTGCAGGTTCTGGCCCTGTCCTATGTGCCGCGCCAGTTCGATCTGGTGGAAATCCCGGAAGCGCTTCGAGAGGGCATCGTTTCCCTGCGCCGGGATTTGCGTGCTCTTCTTTCCCGGTCAATGCCGGAAGCGGTGACTTTCTATCGGCAGGACCGCTATATCGAGCAGATCGATATTTTGAGCAATCTCCTTTTCGGGCGCATTACCGCCAAAAATGACACGATCCGTCAGCGCATCGGCGAGGCGATCAACCGCACCCTGATTGAAAAAGAGCTGTTGGAGGCCATTGTCGAAATCGGATTGCAACACCCGGTGGGAACAGCGGGGGGCAATCTGTCGGGCGGCCAGCAGCAGAAGCTGGCCATTGCGCGAACATTCCTCAAGCGCCCCCCCGTGCTGGTCTTTGACGAGGCCACGGCCAGTCTCGACAATGCCTCCCAAGCCCGCGTGCAGGATATCCTCGGGGATCACTGGAAGGGCCGCAGCACCCTCATTGCCGTCATCCATCGGTTGGATGTTCTGCCGTACTACGACCGCGTGGCCGTCATGGAGGCCGGCCGCATCGTCGAATGCGGAGCGTATCATGAGCTGATGTCTAAAAAGGGCCTGCTGTACAAGCTGGTCACCGAGGGGGAAGCGGCACCAACAGGCTGTGATGAGGAATGGACCGGCAGCGCGGCCGAAAAAGCGTAGGACGCCGTCCGCATAGTGCAAGACCTCAGGCCGCCCCCTCGGAAGGGGCTGCCAAATTTTGACGTCCCTTTCTTGATCAGCTCGTAAAAAGCCTTTTATCTGTCATTCCGGACTTGATCAGGAATCTCCAACATACGGATACCGATAGATTTCGGCTTTCGCCGGAATGACGTCGAAACGGGATATGCGACTTTTTACGAGACCATCTTTTCTTTCGCGGCAAATGCAAAGTACAGGATCGCTTTTAAGGGAGCACGACCTGGGCGGTCAAGGGAAGGTGATCGGATGCGATGGGTGCCGAGGCACCCCGGAATGCCTTGACCGCGGTCAGCAGCCCGGCGGGCCGCACCAGGATGCGATCGAGGGCCAGAAGCGGATAACGGCTGGGAAAGGTGGCCGGGGCCGGCAAAGGGCCGAAAAGCTTTTGCAATCGTCGCAGCGTCCCTCCCCACCGATGCCATTCGTTGAAATCGCCCATCAGAATGCTGACATCGGCGGATGCCGATGCCAGCCGGGCGACGATACGGTTCATCTGCTTTCGCCGTTCGGCGAATGACAAACCCAGATGGGTGGCGACCACCAGGACCGTCTTCCCTTCAACTGCCAGCAGGATTTCGATAACGCCCCGGGGCTCGCGGTTCGGCTCGCTGATGTCCAGGCGCTCCACTTTCTGGGGGACCATCCGGGTCAGCAGGGCATTGCCATATCGGCCTTTTTTCTCCATCAGAGTAGGGCCCGGGATGACCCGGGCGCCCGCGGCATCCGCCAGGTATTGCAGATGGTTGCTGGGGGTGTCGGGGTCGAAGGCCACTTCCTGGAGGGCCACCAGGTCGGCATCCATGGCACGCAGCACAGCCGCGATACGCCGGGGGTTTTCCCTCCCGTCCCGCCCGATGCAGCGGTGAATGTTGTAGGTGGCGAGACGCAGAGCCATCAGAGCGCACCGATCACGTGCCTGACCCCGAGCGCTTGCGCCGGATCCAGCGGCGCAGGCCCGCCAGCCCCAGGCCGACCAAAAAGATGCTCGCCAGGAGGATGCCCACCTGCTGCAGGTCGGGATGACGCAGCGAGGCGGCAATGCGATCCGCCAGAAAAGCCACTGCCACCACACCGGGAAACATCCCGATCAGGGTGCCCAGGGCGAAATCACGCCAGCGAATCTCGGAGACACCGGCGATGAGGTTGACCACCGAGAAGGGTGCCACCGGAACGATGCGGAAGGTTACCACCGTCAGGAGGCCTTTTTCCGACAGCCTCCGGCTCAGGCGGTTCAAAAGACCGCCGGCAAAGCGACGCACGGTGTTGCGCCCCATCAGCCGACCGATGCCGAACAGGATGGCGGCACTCAACCAGGAACCCGCCAGAGCATACAACAACCCCAGCCAGGTGCCGAAAACGGCCACCGTGGCGATAATCATCAGGGTAACCGGGAGCGCCACCAGACCGCCGGCCACATAGACACCGGCCACCAGCAGGGGCGCCAGGGGTTGCGCTTTGATCCAGGCCGCCAGGGCACGCGCCGAGGCCAGATCGACATAGTCGCCCAGCGGCGTCCAGCGCCACAGGACCGCCAGACCGGCGGTGACGGCAATGAGGACAAAAATCTTCATGGCGTGACGA
>JASFFM010000071.1:0-13646 GCA_050124295.1 Desulfobacterales bacterium
GTTACAGCCACGTCGAAATCGAGATCCAAAAAGTGCGTCTATGGGGGTCAAACCCCATCCGCAGGCAAGGGAGCATCACTAGGTTCATGCAATGTTCAGGCAAAAGGCCGTTATCGAGACTGCGGGATGGCGATCGTAACCCGTGGGGGAAGACGCATCCAGGGCCAACCCGCGGCAGGGTCGACAGGGCCGATTTCCCCCGGTTCGCGCAACGTTTGAGGTCGCTTTCGGTGAACCATGGAATCAAATCGCTAAAGTTTGACGAGACCGTCGCGGATCGAGCGATAGAGATCTTTGGTTGCGGCGTCCGGCGCAGCACCGATCTCGGTTGCCAGGTAGTCGCGGAATTCACGGTACCGTCCTAAGGCTTCCCGGGATCGTCCGGCCTCCGCCAGCATTTGCATCAGCCGTCGTTGGGCCTTTTCCTGAGCAGGGTCGATCCGGACGATACGGCGGTAGCATTGTCGGGCGGCAGGGAATTCCTGCCGGTCGCCCAGACTTTCTCCCAGACGGTACATCAGTTGCAGGAATTCTTCCCGAAGGGTTGAGCGTTTCAATTCCGCCCAGGCCAGATAGGGTTCTTCCGGTAAAAAGTCCCCTTGGTAGAGCGCCTCGGCCGTCTGGCTCATTTCGAGCAGGGTCTTGGTATCCACACTGGGGTCGATCTTGCGGGCCTGTTTGCACAAGCGGTGAAAGGCCACTGTATCCACCTCACACAACCGGGCGTCGAGGGAAACCAGGTTGTCTTGCAAGTGAATATAGGCCGAGCCCAGGGCCGGGTTCAAATCGGGTTCCAGCAATTTGCGCAGGCGGTGCAGGGTCACCTTGAAGTTTTGCAGCGCCTGCCCCGGCGGTCGGTCAGGCCAAAGGGCTTCGATCAAGATGTCCTTGGGGATATGCCGCCCGCCATGAACCAGAATGGCCTTGAAGAGCAGGGCTGGACGGCTTCCCTGCCAGGCGCGTGGCGTAATCGGATCGGTGCCCTGGCGCAGAATCTGCAAACCGCCCAGGGTGCGAATGACGAGCACCGGGATACGGGCACGATAGATCGTCTTGCGGGTCTCGTCGGCATCGATGGATTGCGCCAAGCGGTTTTCGGCCGGGGTCGTTTCCAGGATTTGGGTTTCGGCATCGACCAGGCGCGTGGCCAGCAGGTGCCGGGCATGGTCCACAGCGCTGGACACGTCCAGGTGAATGCTCAGTACGCAAGCCCGGGCCATGTCCGCCGGGCGGATCACCGGAAGATGTTCGTAGCCGCGGGCCGTGGCCATCTGAAAAGCCAGATCGAGACTCTTTTGGGCGGCCGCCACGTCCCGGGCGGCATTTTGGGCCAAGGCCAATCCGAGGTGGGTTTCGCAGGTAGACAGGGTCAGACCGGCGGCTTCAAAATAGCCCAAGGCATCCTGGAAATGTTGCTTGGCGAGCGTGAATTTGCCTGAATTCAGGGCAACAAACCCCAGCAGCTCACGGTTGCGGGCCTGGTGCAGTCCCGGCAGATCAGGCGTCTCCAAGGCACGCCGGACAAGGGCCAGGGCATTCGTAAAGCGTCCCTGGTGATAGCAGCACAGGCCGGCCAGCCAGAGGGCCAGCGCGCTGTATACGGGGTTATTGAGCAGGATGGCCACATCCTGCATGTGCCGGCGGGTTTTATCGAGGGCGGTATATTGCTTTTCCAAGATTTGCAGCAGACCGGTCGCTTCCAGATAAGCCGGGTAAAGGACCATCAACCCCAAGGCGTCGATGTCGGCTTCCACCTGTTGGAGCAGATCGGCGGCCGGGCCCGTTTGCCCCTGGATCAATGCCAGGTGAAAGGCCGTCAAGCGCCGCATTGCGCCGTACTCCGAAAAGGCGGTGCCGTCGTCAAGATCATGGGCGGCCTGCAGACGTGCCCGGGCCGGTTCGTATTCTCCCGCCTGGACATGGGCATGGGCGGCAATCGTCAGGGCATTGGCGGCCAGTAAGGGTGCGGCGATGCCTTTGGCCAAGATGACGGCGTTCTGACAGGCCGACATGCTTTTCTGGATATCCCCGATACTTTCGGCGATCGTTGCCAGGCCGATCTGCTGCCAAAGCAAGGCTTTGGCATAGGAGAAATGCGGATGCCGGCTGGCCTCTTTGACGAGGGCTTCCGCCAGGGCGATCCATTGCGCGCGCCGGGCGGGATCGTGACCAACGAAGACGGCCGTTTCGATGAGGTAGGCCAGGGAGAGCATTTTGCCCCGGAGATGACCGCTTCTATCAAATTCGGCATACACCTTTTGCAATTCGCGTATGGTGCGCCGGCCCCCTTTGATCCGAAAGGCGGCCGCCTGCAGCAGACCCAGCCAGGGATCTTCCCTGACCACGGTGGGCGGCAACATGGCTATCCAGGGTTTGATTGCGGCATGACGCCCATCGATGGCTAATTGCAGCCCGATCCTGGTGATGCCCTTCACCGCCGCGCGGGTATCACCGGATTGGAGAAAGTAGGGCACCGCTGTTTCATCATCGCCCCGCGCTTCATGATGGCGGGCAGCTTGGTGGATAAAATGGGCCGTCTTTTCCCTGGAAAGGAGCGTGCGGGCCTTGGAAAGCAGAAAGATCCGGAAGATGGGGTTGAAACGGAAACACCAGTGCCGGGGGTCGGCGTTTACGATCTGCATAAAAAAGTTTCGCCGGGCGGCTTCGGCAAAAAGATGGTCGGCGTCATGCCGCCCCAGATGCGCCCGCATCAGCTCTGCAGAGGCTTCCTCCAGCAGGGCCGCTGCGACCAGAAAGGCCCGCATGGCCGGTGCTTGAGGGCGAAAAATTTCTTCCTCGAAGTAATGACCGGCTTCGGTGTGGATGCGCTCCGGCAGTGCTGCGGCGGACAGGATCGTCTCCTCGCGGCCCGGCTGGCGGTGCAATTCTTCGGCCAGGAGTACGAGTCCTCCGACCCATCCGCCCGTAAGCAGGCGGATTTGGCGACAGTCCGCGGCGGTGAGGTTCACCCCCTGGAGGGTTCGATAAAAAAGGCCGATCTCCTCCTCCGTGAAAGCCAGTTCGTCGCCGCTGATAAACAGGGCACGGCCCTGCATGCGCTCGTGCGGCAATCTAAGGGCCGGGTTTGTACGGGAGATGAGATAGAGGCAACCTTCGGGGGGGCGGGTGGCCAGGATGACATCGATGTGTTCGGCGCGGCTCGCCGAGGCTTCGATATGATGCCAGCCATCGAAGACCAGATGAAGATCGGAAGGCAGATCCTGGAGCAGCCCGGCGATTCCTCCGGGAGTCGAAAAGTCGTCCGCACCCCCCTGCGGATCCCGATCGGCCGCCACGGAGTCTTGAGAACTCCGGTAGGGTCGGCAGGCGTTGCCCAGATGGCGCGCGAAGTGCTCCGTGTCGCTATCTTCCGGACCCAGGTGCAACCACAATGATCGTGCGCCGGCGGTATTCAGGTAATCGGCAATCAGCGTCGTTTTGCCTTGGGCCGCCGGTCCACAGACGACCACGACACCGGGGGCCACAATCCCGCCCAGGCGCCTGAGCAGCCGTTGACGATGAATGACCGCCGTTCGTTGGGGCAGTTTATCGCGGGTGTCGCCCATGGCGGGGGTTGCTCCTTGTGGATTGCCGGCCTGGCCTGTTGTCCCGGGGCTTTGTGATGTGGGATGTGATCGACACCGCCACAGCCATCCGCTACGGATCGGACCTTCCAGGCCGACCATAGCAGATCGTCGTTATCTTGGAAAACCCTATCAAGGCCGCCTTTCCATTGGCACCGGGATGGGGCGCGTGCGCCGCGAATCGCCTGCCGGCGGTCGCATGGGGCTGCCGGCGGGACGGCCGGCGCGCATCGATCGGCAAAAAGAATAGATGACAAAAAAGATCTTTTCCGCTACGCTGGAACGCGCTCCATACCCCGGAGCAACCACCTCTAAACCCCGGCAGCCGAGCCCACGTTTATGCAAACCATACTGGTCATCGACGACGAAGTCCCCACCCTGACCATGTTTCGCCTCTTTCTCAGTGCCTACGGCTACCGCGTGCTGACCGCTGAAGACGGCCTTGCCGGTTTGCAGATTTTGGAAAAAGAGAATCCGCCGATTGTCTTTACCGATCTGAAAATGCCTGTGATGGACGGGTTTGATGTCATCAAGGCCATCAAGAAACGGGCCCCCAAAACCGAAGTCGTGGTGATCACCGGTCACGGTGATATGGATCTGGTGCTGCAGGCCCTGAACCTGGAAGCCACGGATTTCATCAACAAGCCGATCGATCGCGCCGCGCTCGATTCGGCCCTGAGGCGGGCCAATCTACGTCTGCAGGATGAACATGCCGACCGCGAGCAGTTGACCCTCGATAGGGGAACCGCGAAGGCGGTGATCACTGTCAAGGGCAAGCTATTGGGGACACCGCGATCCCGCCTGAAAGCGTTGGCCCGGGAAGCCATTGCAGGCCAACCCGCAGAGGTCGTGATCCATTTGGATCCCAATCTGGCTGTCACCGGTACGGGCATCACGGCGCTGACCCAAGTTCTGGATGAGTTCCGGCAGGCGGGTTTGAATGTCGCTTTTACGGGGTTGTCGATGAACCTCAAGACGGTCTTCGAGATGCTGGGCGTTACACGCTATGTCAAGATTTACGAGACCGGGGAAGAGGCCATCGCATCCGGACCACCCTAAGCCCGCCGGTCGCCGGTTTTGATCCTCGCCGGGAGGGCCATCGCTCCCCGGGCGGCGATCGTGCAACGGCTTCCCCAAAGCGGCGTGCCCCTCCTAAAGATCCGCCGCAGGGCGGTGCTTTCCGTGGGATCTCCGCGACCATCGATATCCAACATGTCCGATGAAATGATTCCCTTGCCCATCACGACGATTCTCGATCGCCTCAAAGCGGTTTTGAAACGCAGCACGGGGGCCGTCGTCCAGGCGCCGCCGGGTGCCGGCAAGACCACCGGCGTACCGCCAGCGCTGCTGAACGAGAGCTGGCTGAGGGGACGGCGGATGATCATGCTCGAACCGCGCCGCCTTGCCGCACGCGCAGCGGCCTTCCGCATGGCGGATTTGTTGGGCGAGCCGGTGGGGCAAACCGTTGGCTACCGCGTGCGGATGGATCGCCGGGTAGGTCCCTCCACCCGGATCGAGGTCGTCACCGAGGGGGTCTTGACACGCTTGCTGCAGTCGGATCCGGCGCTCACCGGCGTGGGACTGGTCATTCTGGATGAATACCACGAACGCAGCGTCGAAGCTGATCTGGCCCTGGCGCTGTGCTGCGATTTGCAAGGCGTGCTCAACCACGATCTGCGGCTGCTGGTCATGTCGGCAACCCTCGATGCCCAGCCGGTCGCCGATTTGCTGGGCGGTGCACCGGTGCTAACGTGCCGCGGCAGGTCGTTTCCCGTCGAGACCCACTATTGTCATCAGCGACCGGGGGAACCCCTGGAGGCGGGCATTACGGCCGCGGTTCTCCGGGTGGTGGCGGCAGGGGGCGGCAGCGTACTCGCTTTTTTGCCCGGGGTGGCTGAAATCAAACGCGTCGCCCGGCGTCTGGAGGCGGCCAATCCCGGTCCCGCATGGCGCCTTGCCCCACTCTACGGTAACTTATCCCGCGAGAGGCAACAACAGGCCATTGCACCGGCACCGGCCGGTGAGCACAAGATTGTGTTGGCCAGCGCCATCGCCGAAACCAGCCTGACCATCGAGGGCATTCGGGTGGTGGTGGACAGCGGCCTGAGCCGTGTGCCCCGTTTCGACGTGGGCAGCGGCCTCACCCGCCTGGTGACGCTGCCCGTGACACGGGCCTCGGCCGATCAACGACGCGGCCGGGCCGGTCGCACAGCGCCGGGTACCTGCTATCGCATGTGGTCCCGGGGGCAACATGCGGGCCTGGTGGCCCACGCCCGCCCGGCGATTTTAGACGCCGATTTAACCCCCCTGGCGCTGGAGCTGGCCCTGTGGGGCGTCAAGGAGGCCGCTGAGCTGAAATGGCTCGACCCACCGCCCAAGGCCGCCTTTGCGCAGGCCCGGGTGCTGCTGAGGGCCCTGGGGGCTTTGGATGACCGGGAACGCATTACCGATCATGGCCGAGCAATGGTCCGCCTGCCGCTGCATCCCCGACTGGCCCATATGGTGCTTATGGCCAGGACCATCGATGCTGGTGATCTGGCCTGCGATCTGGCGGCGCTGCTCAGCGAACGGGACATCCTTCGGTTTGAAGCCGGCGCAAGGGATGCCGACCTCCGGTTGCGCTTGGATATCCTCGGGTGTCATCGTCGGGGGGAAACCCTTCCCGGGATGACCGGTCGCCTGGACCGTGGGGCCTGCCGACGGGTTCTGGCCGTGGCCGCAAACATTCGCCGCCGGCTGGGCGTCAGCACCTCATCCCAGGGCCAGCGAAAGGCCGGCATCCTTCTGGCGTGGGCCTATCCCGAGCGAATTGCCCAGCAACGTCCGGGCCAGCGCGGGCGATACCTGCTGGCGGGGGGTCGCGGCGCTTTTCTGGCGGCGACCGAACCCCTTGCCGCGGCCGATTATTTGGTGGCGGCGGCCCTGGATGGCGACCGCCGGGAGGCACGCATCTTTCTGGGGGCGGCCCTGGATGTCCAGGATATCACCGATCACTTTGGAGACCGCTTGCAGTGGGTCGAAAAGGTGGCCTGGCATGCCGGGCGACAGGCCCTGCAGGCGGAGCGAGGGCTGAAACTGGGCGCATTGTGCCTGAAAACCGAGCCCCTGGAGGTCATCGCCAACGCGGCTCGGGAGGCCGCCCTGCTGGAAGGCATTCGGTCCGCCGGCCTGGCGTGTCTACCCTGGCGCCAATCGTCGCGAAACTGGCAGGCGCGGGTCATGTTTCTGCGGCGACTTCCGGGAGAGCGCGACCAATGGCCGGATGTTTCCGATCAGGCCCTGGCCGCCTCCCTGGCAAGCTGGTTGGGACCGCAAATCAGCGGGGTTGTGCGTCTCAGGGAATTGAAACCGGCGGATTTGAGCGCGGCTTTGAAGACCCATCTGAGCTGGGCCCAGCAGCAACGGCTGGATCGTATGGCACCGACCCATTACAGGGTCCCCAGCGGAGCACGCCGTCCGATTGACTACAGCGGGGAAAAACCGGTTCTGGCGGTGCGTATCCAGGAGATGTTCGGTCTTTGCCAAACGCCGACCGTCGCCCGGGGGCGCCAGACCCTGTTGCTCCACCTGCTGTCTCCGGCCGGGCGGCCTGCCCAGATCACGGAGGATCTGGCGGGCTTTTGGGCAAACAGTTATCCGGCCGTGAAAAAAGAACTGAAGGGGCGCTACCCCAAACATCACTGGCCCGACGATCCTCGGCAGGGGCAGCCGCGCAAAGGCCTCCGACCGCGCTGATCCCCCAGCCCCCACGAGAAAAATACCTCCCGGCTTGCGGGCGAAAAAGGCCCGGGCACGCTTTTGGGGCCCAAGAAGACCAGTATTCGCGCGCGGTCGCAGGCCCTGCGCCCCGCCATGCCCCATGGGGGTCAATAAGGTTTACAGGGATGATCCATTCTGATAGCCATGATGGGCTTTGGCCAAGGTCTGCGACCGATGGGCGGCCGCCCCTGACCAAACCATAGGAAATTATGGCCTGACGGTATGACGAACGCCACCTGGATCACCATCGCTTTGCTCCTCTTGCTGACCCTGACAACCTGCTGGTTGTATCGGGAATGGTTTCGCCTGCGGGAGCGATTGAAACGTTTGAGCCACACGGCCCAGTCCAAACATCGCCACCAACAGGAGCTGGAGACCCGCCGGAAAGACGAGGCCGACTTGCGGCAGGGCACCGAAGTGAAACTGCGCGGCTATCTCCAGCTTTTGGACACCCTCATTAACACCATCCCCAACCCCATTTTCTACCGCGATGTGGGAGGCGTTTTCCGGGGCTGCAACAAGGCTTTTGCCGGCACGATCGTCGGGCTTACCCGCGATCGCATCATCGGACAGACGGCCGCATCGCTGGAGGGCCAGATTCCCGATGAGCTGGCCGCCTGCCTGCAAATCAGGGACACTGCCGACGGCGCCTTCGAAGCGACGATCCCTTGTGCAGACGGGCGTCGGCGGGAATTTCTGATCAGCACCGCCCCCGTCGCCGGCGATCCCGTCCAGTCCGGAAGCGTGGGTGTGATGCTGGACCTGACCGACCAAAACCGGGCTGCCCGGGATCGCGCCCAAAAAGAGAAATTCCAGGGGGTTCTGGAAACGGCCGGCGCGGTGTGCCACGAACTCAATCAACCGCTCCAGGTGATCTCGGGGTATGTCGAACTGATGATGATTGACGGAATCGAGGGCCCGAAAGGGCGGGACCTGGCCGAGCAGGTTCTCGAACAGGTCGAACGGATTGCCGATATTACCGGCAAGCTCCAGAAGATCACCCGTTACAAGACGGTCGATTACGGGCGCCATGCTCGGATCATCGACATTCATAAATCCTCGGGCGACTGAAACAAATCCTGCCGCCCCCGTAATGCCCCCCCAAAGTCGATCCTGCCCGATGGATAGGCGCTTCCCTGGTTTGGCAGGCCTGCTGGAGGCAGTGTTTAAATTGTGTTAGGATAAGGCCCCGTGAGGCAACAGGGACAAGGCGGTGGAGGCCGGCGGTGCGCGAAGGGGGTTCTTTGTTCGCAGATGCCCCCGGGCGGATAGGCGGGCGGGTCTTTCCACCGAAGGTAAAGCGATGTCGATGGTGTTATGCAAGTGTGATCGGTAATCCGGCATGAGTGATAGGCTAAACGATAGGCCCGGTGAGCGACCGAGCAAACGTGGTCCATCCGCGAAGTCTTCCGACCCCTCAACGGTCGACCCCCCGGACCGCATCTGTCCCGTCAGCGGCTGGTCGGTCCAGCAGCGGCCGGAATGGACCGATGTCTCTTTCGAACAGGGGTTCAGCATCAGCGCGGAAATCATCGGTGGCTGTATCCTTCTCACCCACAACCGGGGGCGGGCTTCCGTGGAAGGCGTTCGCAGGGCTTTTGATTTCACGGAAAGCATCATCAATGAGCATCTGGACCAGGCCCCCTACGTTCACATTCTCGACTATACCCGCCTTGCCGGGACCAACCTCGATGGACGGCGTCATTTTATCCAGCGTATGCTGCAACGCCGCCGCATGGCGGGCCTGATTTTTTACGGCCTCTCCCCCATGCTGCGCATGAGCACCAAACTGGGTCTGCGGCGCATCATGAATCCATACGACGTCCGCATTGCCAGGGACTACCTGGAAGCCATCCCCATGGCGCGGGACATCCTGGCAGCAGCCGATGGGCGCATCGCCCACGACCAGACGGGCGGGAAGTGTTCGATCGAGAACTATCGCTCGTCATACGGTATCCAACACACCATATTGCGGTGTGACGAATGGAAGGTTGCCCTGGAAGGTTTACGCATCCGATTTGAAGTCATCGACGGACATATTCTGCATTCGATTGCCGAGGGGTCACTGAAAGATACGCATTTGCCGCACCTCACAGCCTTGCGGGAGCAGGTCTACGGGGCGCTTTGCAATCCTCAGGGGCCCCACTATATGATTGCCGACCTGCAGGGGTTGGACCACATCGAACGACGGGCGCGCAAGTACTACCAACAAGCGCTCCTGGACTGGCATCGGAAGGTACCCCTGTGCGGGTATTTTGTCTATGGTGTAAACCAGTTTCTGGCCGCCGTGGCGAATTTTTCACGGTTTATCATGCCTTTCGAGATCCGCGTGTTCGAAGATCTGGACAGCGCCTTGCAGAGGGCCTGGCGGGAAACCCGGTCCTCCCCAGGGCGTGGTCATCGTGATCACTACCCGTCGGCGGACGGGCAGGGAAAATTATCCGATCGACCTGATCCAGTGGAACCGTTGCTGGAATATATCGGCGGCATCGACTGGGAAAGGGATGGGATCTCCCTGCCAGAGGGCCTCCAGGAAAATGATGCGCTGAGACCCGTCTACGATGCGGTTAGTGTCATCAAGTCCGAGTTGGACGACTTGCTGCACGAAAAAAGAACCGCCGAGGAGGCCCTCAAGGCCGCTCGCGATCAACTGGAGTTGCGCGTCCGGCAGCGAACCTCGGAATTGGTGGCCACCAACCAGCGGTTGAAAGGCGAAATCACCGAGCGCCGCGAAACGGATGCGGCCCTGCGCGCCAGCGAGAAAAATTATCGGGACCTCGTGGAGAGCGTCAACAGTATCATTTTACGTTGGGACGCCGAGGGCCGCATTGTCTTCATGAATCCCTACGGTTTGGCCTTTTTCGGATATGCTGCCGACGAGCTTATGGGCAAGAATGTCGTGGGCACGATCGTACCGGAACGCGAGAGTATTACCAAACGCGATCTCAAGGCGCTGATGGATGATATCCGCAAGGATCCCGATCGATTCCGCAGCAACGAGAACGAGAACAGAACCCGGGACGGACGCCTGGTATGGGTGTACTGGACCAACCGGGCCATTACGGATGCCGAGGGGCGGATCGTGGAAATCCTGAGTGTCGGCAATGACATCTCCGGGCGACGCCACATGGAGGCTGAGCTGCGACGCCTGGCCACCACCGATCCCCTGACCGGGGCCTTCAACCGAAGGCGTTTTTTTCAGAAAGCGCGCCAGGAGTTTTTGCGCCATCAGCGCTATGGCCACCCCTTTGCCGTCCTGTTGATGGACCTGGATCACTTTAAAAAAATCAACGACACCCATGGCCACCCGGCCGGCGATGCCGTTTTAAAGGCCTTTGTGGGCACCTGCCAGGGGATCTTTCGCGTCACGGATATCTTCGGGCGCACCGGTGGCGAGGAGTTTTCCGCCATTTTACCCGAAACCGAGGTCCGTGATGCCGCTTGTGTCGCCGAGCGCCTGCGGGATCGGGTGATGAACTGCCGCATCGATGTGGGCAGCGACCACGCGCCGATTTGCTGCACGGTCAGCATTGGCTTGACCGGCCTGCATGAGAATGACGTGACCCTCGAGTCCATGATCCGGCGGGCGGACAAGGCCCTTTACAAAGCCAAACGGGCCGGCCGCAATTGTGTATTGCAGTTTTGAGGCCCAGGTGCGGCGCAGCGCTCGGTGGATAGCCTTTGGGGGGGCCAAGATAGGCGCCGGGCGGGTTTTGAGCTTGCCCCCTTCGATGTGCCGGGCTAGCTCGCGGCAGGGGCCTCGGCTTTTGATTCGTCTTCTTGATGGATTCAGGAAAAGGCAAACGCCAGACGATTTTGCAGATGCTTCGCGATTAAGGCTTGCGAGCCCCGACAGGTGAAGCTGACGTTCGATAGGCCGGGGGACGAGGAGAGAAGCATAACCCGGATAAGGGACTTTCTGCGGAACGGTTGTTTCAATCCGGGGAATGGAAATCAATATCCCGGAGTCATTTCCATAGGGCAATCGGGGAATTTAAGATGAACACGAACGAACGATCCAATGCTGCCTTTCGGCAGGAAACACAACGATGATAGCACCTCTCAATGATATCGAGATCAGGATACTGGGCTGCCTCATGGAAAAGGCGCTCTCTACGCCCGACCACTACCCCCTTTCGCTCAACGCCCTTACCCATGCCTGCAACCAGAAGTCGAGCCGCGACCCCGTGGTGACCTATACCGAGCCCGACGTACAGGCCGTTCTGGAGGACCTGGAGGACAAGGGCCTGGTCAACCAGAGCCGGGTGGGGCGCGTGCCCAAATACGAGGAACGCCTGACATCCACGCAAAACCTTGTTCCCCGGGAATCGGCCGTCCTGTGCGTGCTGATGTTGCGGGGCCCCCAGACGGTCGGCCAAATCCGTGGCCGCACGGGCCGTCTATGTCATTTCGCAAGCCTGGAAGCGGTCAGCGAAACCCTGGAAAAACTGTTGGAACGGGAATTGGCCCAACGCCAGGCGCGGCTTCCGGGCCGCAAGGAAGCCCGCTTCAGACACCTGTTGGGCGGCCAGGCGGAACCTGATCCGAGCGGGTTGGGCGCCCCGCCGGCAACCCCTCACGCCGGCCTGGCCGCCCGGGTCGATCACCTCGAAGCCGAGCTGGCCCGGCTAAGCGAGGACCTCGCCCGTTTGGCACAGGCCTTCCGGGAATTCAAAGCACAGTTCGAGTAAAGGCCTACAGCGGGTGGCCGCGGCGGGTTCCACAGGGGGTTGAACACCTTTTCCAGCCGCTGGAGATATCCCCATTCGACCCCCACCGGCGGTTTGCCGACCGCTGCAAATGCCCGGCGGAAGCTGCCCGAGGGCAACTTGAAAAACGATCATAAAAGAATTACTTTACTTTTTATCCTTGCTTGTATTATCTCGAATTGATTCACCAAAACGGTTCCCTTCCCTCAAGTAAGTGGCCAGGCGGTCGATAACAACCCTTAGCACCTTTGACGGGGGGGCTCCCAAAGGGCGCATGGAGTTCTTCCGTTTCGTCACTTTGCCGGCGCTCCCAAGCGTAAGGTGGCGTAAAAAAGAACCAAGACAAATGGGTCAGAGCCATGCACAAGACATTCATTACCGAAGACAACAAAGCCACCCTGGCCTGTCCGGCCTGCGAGCGCAGTCGGATCATCGATACCGCTTCTCTGATGAATCTGTCACGGGTCGTCAGGCTTAAAATCAAATGCCCCTGTGGGCATCAATACCCCACCCAGCTCGAGCGGCGGCGCAACTTCCGCAAGGTCGTCAATTTTGCAGGGACGTATTTCCAAGCCCCCGGCGGCCGCTACTTAGGCAGGGGCACCATGGCAGTGCTCGATCTATCCCGCACGGGTGTCCGATTGCGTCTCGGGGGAAACAAGGGCCTGCGTATCGGCGATAAACTGATGGTTGAATTCAAGCTTGACGATCGCAAGCGATCGATCATTCGCCAGGAAAGCGTGGTGCGCCGGATCGACGGAACGGAAATGGGCGCCGAGTTTGCCAGTATCGACCCGAACGACCCAAATGCCAAAGCGATTGGATTTTATCTGTTTGCCGCCTGAGCGGATCTTAGCGCTTTCCTTTGGGGCCATCCAAAACCACCCCGGGATGGGGGACGCTTGCCAACGGGCCCCAATCGGTCCAGCCCCCTTTTCGCTGACAAAGCTTGAACCATCGATCTGAATCGTCGTGCCCGGCGCGATCCGGCCTCCGCAAGAATAGCCACCGGACGCCGTCCCCAAAAATACCCGGCGAACGCCCTGGGTTTTGAAAATGAATGCAACCAGGGCGTCAAACCTTCTGATTAACCCGCACATGGCACGCAAATAGTTATGGCCATTCGTTGGGATGCATTGGTTCCGTGTCTTAACGGAAGATTACGCCCACTGTGTCCGGCAACCCCTTGTGGGCGGCGCATTTCAGAACGCAGCAGATAGCCTTTCCCACCCGGTGGGCAAGCCCGCGGCATCCCTTTCCGGCGTGATCAGGTGCTTGCGGTAACCTGCCCACCGCGGCGCGCCGGATGGCCTTGTACGGAAGGCCTCAAAGGCGCGACATATCCGGGTTGAGTCCTTGACCGGGATCATCCACTTCGCTTAAATAATCATCCGCAGACATTCCGTAAGTCTCCGTCACCTGCGCGCACCGAAGACGAGCGGTCAGCTCGCGAGCGTTTTACGCCTAAACAAGTCGCCCCCCAATGAAGCATTCGACTCCGGGGTCAGGCGTATCGCGGCCTGTCGCCTGGAGACCGGATTTGGCAGCATCGATTTACGCTTTCCAGCATGTGCCAGCATTGACTGCCGGGTAG
>JASFFM010000072.1:0-13480 GCA_050124295.1 Desulfobacterales bacterium
GGCCGCGGGGTTTGATTCAAAAAGCCGTCGGAAAAGATCCATTCTTAGAGACACGGCAGGTAAACCAAAATTAGAAACGCAAGTCAACATTTTGATTGACAACGATGTATATATTTTAATATATTTCCCGTTTATGTTTTATTATGCATCACCCGGATCAGTGGTCCGGGTGATTTTTTTTCCGTTGGGCGGATCACTTTTAAAGGTCGAATGAAACCCGACCCACAGCACACAGAAGAACACTGCAGAGGATCGTAACATGAAGACGGGTATTCAAAAGGTAAGAAACATCGGCATCAGCGCACATATCGACTCCGGGAAAACCACGCTGACGGAACGGATCCTGTTCTACACCCAGCGTATTCATGCCATCCATGATGTCAAAGGCAAGGACGGTGTCGGGGCCACCATGGATTCCATGGAACTGGAGAAAGAACGCGGTATTACCATCGCTTCCGCGGCGACATATTGTGAATGGCAGGGCCACGAAATCAACATCATCGATACACCGGGCCATGTGGATTTTACCATCGAGGTGGAGCGCTCCCTGCGCGTGCTGGACGGCGGTATCCTCGTGCTGTGCGCCGTGGGCGGCGTCCAATCGCAATCCATCACCGTCGACCAGCAGATGAAACGCTACAAGGTTCCCTCAATCGCTTTCATCAACAAATGTGACCGCAGTGGCGCCAATCCCTTCCGTGTGATCGACCAGTTGCGGGATAAACTGGGACACAATCCAGTTGCGCTGCAGATTCCGATCGGTCTGGAGGCGGACTTTGAAGGCGTTGTCGATCTGATCCGCATGCAAGCCATTTATTTCGATGGTGACAACGGCGAGTCTGTCCGGCTCGGGGATATTCCCGCCGGTCTTCAGGAGGAGGCACACCGAAGGCGGGAGGCGCTCATCGATGCCGCAACCCTGTTTTCGGACGAATTGATGGAAGCGGTGCTTGAGGAGCAGGCGCTTTCTGTCGATCTGATTGCCTCCGCCCTAAGGAAAGGCGTGCTGCAAAGAGGAATCACGCCGGTTCTCGTCGGTTCGGCTTACAAAAATAAGGGTGTCCAGCCCCTGTTGGATGCCGTTACAAGCTATTTGCCCTGCCCTGCCGATGTCGAGAACACGGCCCTGGACGCCGAAGATGACGAAGCGCCCATCACCCTGAGTGTCGATCAGGATGATCCTCTGGTCTCCCTGGCGTTTAAACTGGAGGACGGCCAGTACGGCCAGTTGACCTACATCCGGGTATATCAGGGCCGTTTGGCCAAAGGCGACACGGTGATCAATGTCCGCACCGGAAAGAAGGTCAAAATTGGCCGCGTGGTTCGCATGCACGCGAACCAAATGGAAGATATCGATGCCATTCCCGCAGGCTACATAGGCGCCTTGTTCGGCATTGATTGTGCCTCCGGCGACACTTTCGTCGCTCCGGGACAAAGCCTTACCATGACCTCCATGTATGTCCCCGAGCCTGTTATTTCACTGGCCATCAAACCCGAGGATCATAAGGCCGAGATCAACATGTCCAAGGCCTTGAACCGCTTTACCAAGGAAGATCCCACCTTTAAGACCTATGTCAGCGAAGAGACCGGCGATACCATTATATCCGGCATGGGGGAGCTTCATCTTGAAGTCTACGTAGAACGCATGAAAAGGGAGTACGCCGCTGCGGTTACCACCGGAAAACCTCAGGTCGCCTATCGTGAAACCATCACTGCCCAGGCAACCTTTGACTACATCCACAAGAAACAAACCGGCGGTGCCGGCCAGTTCGGCCGCGTGGCCGGATTTATGGCGCCACTGGCCGATGAGGACTTTGAATTCGAGAGCAAAATCGTGGGGGGGTCGATTCCGACACAATACATTGCGGCCTGCGAAAAAGGCTTTCGCAATTGTCTGGCCAAAGGACCCAAAATGGAATTTCCGGTGACGGGGGTCAAAATTGTCATCAATGACGGCGCCTCCCACGCCGTCGATTCATCCGACATGGCTTTTCAGGCAGCGGCCCGGGGCGCCTTTCGTCAGGGATATGCCAAAGCCAAACCCGTCATCCAGGAACCGGTCATGAAGGTGGTCGTGGAAACACCCAACGAATTTCAAGGGCCCGTCATGGGTTCTTTGAATCAGCGTCGTGGAATGATTGTGGGGTCTCAGGATGAGGGAACCCAGTGCGCCATCGAATCCCAGGTGCCGCTGGCGGAGATGTTCGGCTACGCTACGGTGCTGCGGTCGCTGACCCAGGGCAAGGCACAATTTACCATGGAGTTTGCCACCTACCGTCAGGTGCCTCAATCGGTGGCCGAAGAACTCGAGAAACAACGGCAAGCAGAGAAGAAAAAAGTGGCCTGACCACACGCATGCAATCAGGATCGGGGGACCATCGCGATCCCCTTAAGGAAGTCGTTTTTTTCTTCCCTAGGAGGCGAGGATACGCTTGAAAGGTATGCGACTGGGCGTCATTCGACCACTGATGGAGCGCGCCAAACCTGCCGGCTTGGTTTCGAATGACCACGCGCCCCCGGGATCACCGCGCCAACCGGGACGGGTTATCACCATCAGGGAAAGGAACCTGACCATGATGAAAAATGATTTGCTCTTAAAAAATCCCTTGCATCAACTGGGGTTGACTTCGGAAGACAGCCTACCAGACGGTGCATTCGGGGCGGTATTGGCGCGCGCCGGTATCGGTAAAACCGCTTTTCTGATTCAAATTGCGCTTCATACCATGCTGCGCGATCGCAACATTCTGCACATCAGCCTGGAGGACCCGGTCGACAAGGTCACCCTGTGGTACCGGGAAGTATTTAATTTGCTGGCGGAAAAACGAAATTTACAGGCCTCGACTCCCCTCTGGGACGAACTGCTGCCCCACCGGTTTATCATGACGTTTAAGGCGGAAGGCTTCAGTGCACCGAAGCTCGAGGAGCGCATGACCGATTTGATGGAGCAGGATATCTTCCACCCCCATACCCTGATTGTCGATGGCATACCATTTGATGGAGAGGTCCGCCCACTGATCGAGGATATGAAGCGCTTGAGCGTTGCTAACGGTGTCCGCTGCTGGTTCACGGTGCGTACCCATCGGCATGAAAACGCGGCGCCGGATGGCATGCCTCCTCAAATGGCTCCCTGCAAGGATCTTTTCGATGTCGCGATTCAATTGTTGCCGGAAGGCAAGGATATTCACATCCGTATTTTAAAAGGGCTGGAATCGCCTGGCGGCGACACCCCGGTTCGATTCGATCCGGCCACGATGCTCATCAAGGAAACCGTTTAGGAGCGCTTGAAAACTACCGTCGATCCCGCAAAGTCTCATAGGCCGCCTGGATGGTTTTGAATTTCTGTTCGGCCAGCAACTGAAATTCATCACCTAAATGGGCCAGTTTGTCGGGGTGATACCGGGCCGCCAGACGTCGATAGGCGGATTGAATGTCCTCCTGACTGGCACCGGGTTCCAAACCTAAAATGGCATAGGGATCCTTAGAAAGACCACCATGCTCGCCTTCGCTTCCGGCTGACGCGTCGTCATGATGCTCCCGCGTGTCTTCCGAAGCACCCTTGTTCCCAGAGGCTGACGAAGCCGCTGGCACACGTGATCGTTTAAAAAACAGATACCAAATCACCCCCAGTAGGAATAAATCGTCCAACCATCCCCAGCCGGCAATCAAATCGGGAAATAGATCAATCGGATTCAAAGCGTACAGCAGGGCAAGAACGGCCAGAAACCATTTCATCTTGGACCTCGGATCAGAAACCTCATTTTGGCCATCATCACGCGATTCCAATTGACCAAAACCAGGGTCCGTATGCGTTGCAGGCGATTGGAGACGAATCCCTGAGCGGTTGGGACAGGCCGGGCTGAAACCGGCAGGTTCCCATCACTGACAGCATTCAGGATTCCGGGGCCATGGCCTCCAGTAAGCCCTCGAGCGTAGCAATATGATTTAGGCCGTCCACCCATTCCTTGGATACGGCCGCCATCCCCACGTGGGCGCCGAAAACCATTCCGGCAATCATACCCCGGGCAGCGGAATCACCGCCCGCCATGACATTTTCAATCAGTCCTTTGCGAGGCGTCGGCGCATATTTGGCAATCAAATGAACGACTCCCGGAAAAGCAGCGGAAACACCACAGGCCTGGCCGAACTGCCCGATCGCTTCCCGGGTGTCGCGTGTCTGACTGTCCAAGCCCTCCGATACCCATCCCTTAAACGGCGGTCGATCGAAATACTGTCGAACCACATCCTGTAGGGCGTCTTCAGGATGCTGCCCCTGCAGGACAGCGGTGGTGAGGCGCGCAAAAAACTCCGCGCTGTCAATGACATCGGGGTTTCGGTGGGTCAAGGCGGTCTGCTGGCGGACCGCGGCAACCATGGCGTCCTGGTCGTTTTGATACAAATAGACCAGGGGCGCGATGCGGGCCGCCCCGCCCAGATCCGAAGACAGGGAGCCGATATCCTCGACAGGGACCCCTTGCGCAAACTGCTCCAGGGTTTCCTTGGTGGCATGATCCCGGTAGCCCTCGTAAACGGCCATGGATTGACGCCATGCGCGGGCAAAGGTATCCCGGGAAAAGCCGCCCGTATCCGCCAGGTACTGAAGCAGCACGAGGGTTTGATCGCCGTAGTGGGTCAGATCGCCCCGGCCTTTGGTCTTATGAAACGAGGTGGGCAGCGGTGCCCGTAAATTTTCCAGACGACCGATTTGCTGATCGATCTGGGCGGTGTCGTAGACCCAATGGGCGCCCAGGGCGAGCGCATCGGCGGTCACGGGAACGATCACGACGGGGCGATGTGGAAGAGACATGCCGTTCTCCTTGATTTGTTGAGACAACGCCAACCAGCGCATAATCCCTCTATCGCACAGGCCAGCGGAGATGTCGTATGGGCGTCAACAGGTCTGTTGATTGATGGCAATCAGCGTATCAAGACAGGGTTCCTGCAACGATCGCGAGAACACACCATCCACGCTTGGGACTTGTTAAATGATAGGAATCAAGAGGAATTTGGCAAGCTTGGCGTTCCAACCAAAACGGCCCCGGGGACTGGGCCAGCGGGAAGTGATCAGGTCGCCGACAATCGCTTCAGCCGCCGAGATAGGCTTTCTGTACTTCAGGATCGTTCAACAGGTCGGCCGATGGGCCTTCCAGGACCAGGTTGCCGTTTTCCAACACATACCCGCGGGTCGAAAACTGCAAAGCTAAGCGCGCATTCTGCTCCACGAGCATAATGGCCGTGCCTTCCTGTTGATTGATCTCTTTTAAGGCATCGAAAACATTCATCATCAGCAAAGGCGCCAGCCCCATGGAGGGCTCGTCCAGCAGCATGACCTTGCGGCCGCTCATGAAAGCCCGGGCAATGGCCAGCATTTGCTGTTCCCCTCCGCTCAGGGTTCCCGATTTCTGGCTTTCACGCTCTTTGAGCCGTGGGAAAATGCCGAACATGCGCTCCAGGTCCTTTTCAATCTGATCGTCGTCTTTGCGGGCAAATGTTGCCAGTCTCAGGTTTTCCATCACCGTCAGGTTGCCGAAAAGTCGACGGCCTTCGGGAACGTGGGTAATCCCCAGTTCGCTGACAACCTTGTCGGCCGGATAGTCCAGGAGATTTTTGCCGTCATAGGTCATCCGGGTGCCCTCTTCGGCTTTGACCAGTCGTGATACGGCCCTCAAGGTGGTACTTTTGCCAGCGCCGTTGGCACCGATAATACAAATGATTTCGCCGGCATCAATGGTAAAGTCGATCCCGTGCAGGGCCTTTATGTTGCCATAGGAAACTTTAAGATTCTCGACCGTAAGCATTAATGCACCGTCTCCTTGCCCAAATAGGCCTCGATGACTTTAGGGTTGTTTTTGATTTCCTCCGGACTTCCCTCGGCGATCACCTCCCCGAATACGAGGGTCTGAATTGTTTCGCAAAGTTCCATCACAATTTTCAGGCGGTGCTCAATAAGGTAAATCGCCAGACCCAGCTCCTGATGGAGGGTACGGATGATGCCCAACATCTGGTCCAGTTCTTCAGGCGTCATACCAACCGTCGGTTCATCCAGAAAGAGAATCTTGGGTTCACTGGCCAGGGCCCGTGCCATTTCCACCCGGCGCTGGGCGCCGTAGGGAAGGTTGATGACGGTTTGGTCTGCCAGGTGCGCGATATCCATCAGATCCAATAGTTCCATTGCACGGGAGCGGCTGTCTGCCTCTTCACGGTTTCGCCGAGGTGTTCCGAAAAATGCGCCCACGAGCCCATAGGTCAGACGCGAGTACCTGGCCATCATGACATGCTCCAGGACGGTCATATGACGCCAGAGGCACAAATTCTGAAACGTCCGTCCCAAGCCACGGGAGGCCACCTCATGGGGCTGCAGGCCGATAATCTCGTCTCCATCCAGGACAATGCGGCCTTCAGTAGGCGTGTAAATTCCCGTTATCAGGTTGAAAATCGTGGTTTTGCCGGCACCGTTCGGCCCAATCAGCGCGCGAATCTGCCCGGGTTCTATGTCAAGATTGAAATTATGAACCGCCCGCAGTCCCCCGAAGTAATGGGTCATATTCTCCACTTGCAGCAACGGCATGCTATACCTCTTATTTCGATTTGCGCTTGGGTTGGATCAGTTTGCGAACATCGAATTCCTTAAAGGCCACCAGCCCGGTCGGTCGGTAGATCATGATCAGAATGAGCAGTAGCGGAATGATGATCCATTTAAAGAGCGCCAGAGGGCGCAACATTTCGCTAAGCAGGTTGAGACTCACCGCACCCACAATGGAGCCGTAGACCGAATTTAGTCCCCCAAAATACACCATGGCCAAGACTTCCGCCAAACGCTGAACCCCGAAGGTGTTGGGATTAATGAAGCGGACCGTGTGGGCAAAAAGTCCACCCGCCACCCCCGCCCAGAAGGCGGCGAAAAGAAAGGCCACCATCTTGGTGCGGCGGGTATTCACCGTCATGGCCTCGGCTGCCAATTCGTCATCCCGCACCGCGTTGAGGGCTTTGCCCATGGTGGAGCGCACAAAATTGTTGATCATCCAAATGCAGATCACCATCCAGATAAACACCGTCGGCAAGTTGGCCAGATCCGGCTGCCCTTTGATTCCCCGCGCGCCACCGAGAAATTGCAAATTCTCGAAGAGACTTTTAATGATGAACATGAAGGCCAGCGAGATGATGGCCAGGTAATCGCCCCGTGTTTTAAACGATGGAATGGCAATCAGCAAGGCGCCCAGGGCCGCGACAATACCGCCCAGAATGAGGGCCAGCGGAAAAAGAAGGGGACCCAGAGCCTCCGGCAGCAGGGCCTCTCCGAACAGCCGATCGTTGACAAAGAACAGGATCATGACCGCCGATGCCCCGTAAGCGCCAAGGGACATGAACCCCGGATGGGAGCAAGAAAACTCACCCATGTACCCGTTGATGATATTCAGACTGAGGGTCAGCATGATGGCAATCAGGGTCAACTTGAGGGTCAACTCCCGGTAGAGGCTGATATCGGCCCAGACGTGCATGATCAGGTATAAAACGACAAGATGCAGGGCGACCGGGACCGAGATGGGCCACTGGATCAGCTTGGCCGCCAGCATGTTGAAAGGCTTGGCCGTCAATTTTGCGGCCAGCGTGATCGTCATGATGTAGATCAAGAAAACATAAGCCAGCGCACCGGGAAGCAGCAGTGGCTCCTTCATGGCCAGCACGAATCCGAAAAGCACGGGGATCTTGGGCAGGCCCAGGAGAGATGCCAGGCCATCTCCGACCTGGGTTTCAACCAAAACGGATAGCAACGCACCAAACAGCCAGGCCAGCAATGGTATCTCACCCACAAAGAGCCTTATCCGAAGAAAGCGTTTGGGTGTATCGATCAGCGATTCACCGACGTTATCGGGCATATCAAACCTCGTTCAATCACGGTAGCGGATACGTGCGTCTCTCAACCAGTGCTAGCTATCTTACAGGCGCAGTTTGGCGCTGTGTGGTTCTCCAAAAAATCCATGCGGCCGGAAAACCAGAATCAGAAGAATGATGGAGTAGGCAATCAGGTCCCGGACCGTGGAGGGCATGTAGGCACCCACGAAAATTTCGATGAACCCCAGCAGAAATCCCGCCAGACAGGCCCCCTTGATGGATCCCCGCCCCCCCAGGATGGCGGCGACAAAAGCCTTCCAGCCGTAGATAATGCCGATATAGGGATCCAGCACGGGATAGGCGATGGCGAAGAGAATACCGGCCGCCGCAGCCAGCCCGGAGCCCAGGGCAAACGTCAAGCTGGCGATGGTATTCAAGGGGACGCCCATCAGGGGAATGACCACATAGTCGAAGGCCATGGCCCGCATGGCCATGCCCCAACGGGTGCGACGAATAAACTCGTTGAGGGCCAGCATCAGCACCAGGGAAACCACCACAATCATGATTTTTTTATTGGTCACGAAGACGCCGCCCAGATCGTAAGTGCTGGATTTGATCAAGGACGGAAAACGAATCCGCTGGGCCCCCAGGATGGCCAGGTTGCCGGTCTCCAGGATAATGCCGATCATGAGGCCCGTAATCGCCGCCGAGGCCCGGGGGGCCTCCCGCAGGGGGCGGTAGCCGATGCGCTCCACCAGCATGCCCACAAAGGAGGTCAGAAACATGGAAATCAGGATGGTCAGCACCAGAATGACCCAGTTTGGCAGCGCCAGCGCCCCCATGGCCGCCAAGGCCGTCAATCCTGTGGCCACACCGAAGCCAATATAGGCACCGACCATAAAAATATCGCCGTGGGCAAAATTGAACAGCATCAGGATGCCATAGACCATCGAATACCCCAGAGCGATCAGCGCATAAAAACTGCCCCATTGCAGGGCATTGATCAGGTTCTGGAAAAATAACTGCATCGAGTGGACTCCTCGTCTTCTCTCAAAGAGGCGGGCGCAGTTGAATCGCTGCGCCCGCCTTTCGCTTTCCCATGGGGAAGGCGTCACTCACTATGGTACCACGGCCGGCACCTGGATGCAGGCAGCCGGCCGCGTTGGTCTGTTAAAGTTTAGGGGCAAACCGATTTGAAGAACTCAAATTCACCCTTGTCACTGATGCGCACGATGACGGCACACTTGATCGGATCGCCGTCGGGGGTAAAGGTCATTTTACCGGTAATGCCGGCAAATTCTTTGATGCTGGCCAGCGAATCCTTGACTGCGGTGCGATCTTTTTTCAGGTCGCCGCTCAATCCGCCGGTGCCTTGGATGGCGGTCTGCACGATACGCAGGGCATCCCACGTAAGGGCGCCCACATCGTCAGGAACATAACCGTATTTCTTGTTGTAGCGATCGATAAAGGCCTTGGTTTCGCCCGTTGCGCCTGCGGAGGCATAGTGGGTGCTGAAGAACATTCCATAGCAGTCTTCACCGCAAAGTTTGACCGTTTCCGCCGATCCCCAGCTGTCGCTGCCGACAATGGGTTTTTTCCAGCCCAGTTCGTGGGCTTGCTGAACGATCAGGGGTACCTCATTGTAATACTGGGGCGTAAACAGGACTTCGGCGCCCGAATTGATGATGTTGGTGAGCTGGGAGCTGAAATCGGCATCCTTGGTCGTAAAACTCTCGAAGGCCACCACGGAGCCGGGGCCATTGTTCTTTTCCCAGGCTTCTTTGAAGACTTCCGCCAGTCCCTTGGGATAATCACTGGCCACGTCGTAGAGCACCGCGGCCTTGGTGAATCCGAACTCTTCCTTGATAAAGTTGGCCACCACCGGTCCCTGAAAAGGATCCAGGAAACAGCCGCGGAAAACATAGGGGCGGTCTTTGGTGGTATCCGGATTGGTGGACCAGGGGCTGATCATGACGGTGCCGTAGTTGTTGGCCATCTCGCCGGCCGGAATGGCCTGGGAGGAGGCCTGGGGCCCCACGATGGCCAGCACCTCGTCCTCGGTAATAAGTTTGGTGGCGGCTTTGGCGGCCGATTCAGGCTTGGATTCGTTGTCTTCGACAATCACTTCCACATTGTACTTGACCCCGCCCACGTCGAGACCACCGGCCGCTTTGATATCCTCCAGCCACATTTCCGCGGCGTATTTGGAGCCCTCGCCAACTTTGGGAATGTCGCCGGTGATGGGCGCGTTGATACCGATCTTGATCGTCTTCTGTGCAGCCCAACCGCAGGGTGCCAGGGCCAGCCCGAGAACAAGGATTGCTACAAGTGCCAGAAAACCTTTTCGCATCACGACCTCCTTTTGCTCTGCCTCTTGAATGATTGAAGCGGTTAACAAAACCAACCTACTTGGGCCCTATCAGCTTAAGCTTGGCTGCATAACATGCGGCCGGTCATATTTCAATATTTAAGTCGGAGCCGAAACCTGCGGGGGCTTTCTTCCGGGACAATGGTAAGGACCGTCGACAAGCGGATGCCGCACCGCCCCGACACGATCGCCCAAGCCCGTGAAGTGCCGTGTCAACCCTGCGCCGCATACCGATTATTCATCTGACCCATCGCATCCCCTGCCCGGGGCGGCCATTCGGACAACGAGCGCCGGTCATCTTCCGATCCAACAGGAGAAGCGCCATTCGGAATGCCGAGCGGACGTTTTGACGACCGCCACCCTCCGGTGTTTGAAAACCGGTCGATGATAACGAATTAAGGTTTCATCATATCGGCGACCAGCTCCTTCATGATCGTCCATACGTTCTTGCCGCGATGCCGGGCCACCCGGTGAGCCTCTTCCACCAGGTGGGCAGACTTCCGGGCCAGTTCCTCGGCGGTCAGAGGCGGAAGGGATTGCTGCTGCTGGTACCACTGGATGAGCCGGGCAGCCATTTTTTCTTCCTGACGGCGGATAAAGCGCATAGCACATGCCTCTCCCTATCGAGCGATGCAAAACGGCCCACCGCCCGCTCGCCGCGGCGGATCACAGTCGCTTGACCCACAGCATGTTGGTGGTTCCGGCCGCATACATGGGCCGTCCCGCGGTAATGACCACCAGATCCCCGGACTTGACGTGGCCGGTGGCGAGCACCGCGGCCGCGGCCGCTTCGATCATTTCATCCGTATCATCGGTAAGCCTTAGCAAACAGGGGCTGCATCCCCAGCACATGGCCAGGCGGCGTACGGTTTTCTCACTGGGGGAAAGGGCAATGATCCGCCCCCGGGGCCGGAAACGGGCCACATGGCATGCCGTGGCGCCGGAGCGCGTCGTGGCCACGATGGCGGCGGCCTTCAGATTGTTGGCCAGATTGCAGGCGGCGGCAGCCACGGACTGGGAAATGTCGAGATGCTGGACCTGTCGGACATAGCGCCGGTAAGGAAAATGCTCCTCGG
Source organism: Desulfobacterales bacterium (assembly GCA_050124295.1). Taxonomy (GTDB): domain Bacteria; phylum Desulfobacterota; class Desulfobacteria; order Desulfobacterales; family UBA5852; genus JABZFP01. The sequence goes on from JASFFM010000072.1 coordinate 11,275, forward strand.
CCGCCCGGGTAATATTGGTCATGTATTGCACGGCTTCCACGGGAAAATTGCCGCTGGCGGTCTCCTCGGAGAGCATTACCGCATCGGCGCCGTCCAGAACGCCATTGGCCACATCGGCCGCTTCTGCCCGGGTGGGACGGGGGGCATCCACCATGGACCGCAGCATCTGGGTAGCGATGATCACCGGGCGGCCGCAGCGGTTGGCCTTCTGGATGATCATCTTCTGAATATTGGGGACGTTCTCCAGTGGGATTTCGACCCCCAGATCGCCCCGGGCCACCATGACGGCATCCGCCGCCGCCACGATGGCATCGATGTGATCCAGCGCTTCGTGTTTTTCAATCTTGGCGACCACCGGCGTGCGACGGCCCTGCGCCGCAATCAGGGACTTGATTTGTTGAATATCTTTGGCCGAGCGCACGAAAGACAGCGCCACAAAATCCACATCTTGGGCCAGTCCGAACAGTAGATCCTCACGGTCTTTAGGGGTCAAGGCCTCGAGCTGCATGCTGCCGGTCGGCAGATTGACGCCCTTGTGGGATGTCAGCAGACCGCCGGTAACGACGCGCGTCGTGATGTCGGCGCCGGCCGTGCGCATGACCTTGAGCTCCATCATACCGTCGGCCAGCAGCAGGCGATCGCCGACTTTGACATCCCCGGCCAGTCCCCGATAGGAGACCGAGACACGCTTGGGATCGCCGACCACCTCATCGCCGGTAAGGATAAAGGCGTCTCCGGATGTGAGTTGCACCCCGGGATCGGGTATCGGGCCGACCCGGATTTTGGGACCGCAAAGATCCTGCAGAACAGCCACCGGGCGGTTGAGTTCGGCGGCAATGGCCCGGATGGTGGCGATTTTTTCCGCGTGATCGGCGTGGCTGCCGTGGGAAAAATTAAGCCGGGCCACACTCATGCCGCCTTGGATCAGGGCCCGAATCGTATCCGGGGCGCTGCTGGCCGGCCCTACGGTGCAAACAATCTTGGTTTTAGGCATAAGGCTGTCTCCCGGTCCCCGGCAGGATGTCCCCTTTTAATGGAGGGCGTCGTGCCGATGTGGGGTGGATGTTGGTTCGCCAGCCTGGCAAATCAAGAAAATGACATTTTCCAAGGTGAGCATTCCCGTCGCCGTTCCCGAGCGCTTCAACCGCCGATCGGCTTCGCTGAGCCGCCGTAAGATGCGCATCAGTTCCGTGCGCTGAAATCGTTCCGCTTTCTGCAGCGTTTTGTAAATGGGATATGGGCTGCGCCCTTTGCCGGTCAACAAAAGATCGGAGCGGGGGGCTGTTTTTCGCCTCCCGCCGGCCTTGCCATTGGCTGGCGGCGGTCCAGCCGTCAGGGCATGATTCCAATCATCGAGGGTGGACTGTAGTTCATCATCAAAGGCCTTAATGGCCGGCAGCACCTGTGATTGAAACTGCGCGTAGGAGCATCCCGGGCGCCAGACACGGCCATATCGGCTGGTCATGAAATCTTTGGCCACGATCAAACGCCGCATCTGATTGGTCAGCGCAGCCAGCAGGGGCAAGGGATGATCGAACTCACCGCCGCCGATCAGGGACTGCAGATAAAACAAGGCTTTTTTCAAATCCCGATTCGAAACCGCTTCGGTTAGGGCGTACAGCGGATCGCGCCGGGTTCGTTTTAGAACTTCCCGGACATCAGCCGCCTCGATCGCCCTGCGTTCCCCGGTGAAGTCAGCCAGTTTTTCCACACTGCCAGCCACCGTCCGCAGGTCAAACCCTGTCAAATCGTACAATATTCGCCTTGCGGCCGGCGCCATCCGCTTGTCCCTTTCATGCAGTATTTCTTCCACCGTGGCATCCAGCACCGCCGCCTGGGCCGTACGGTCAGCCGTGCGTTCTCCCTTGGGCACGGAGCAATCGACCACCAGCCCTCGCTCACGGATGGTTTTATACAGGCGGCGCCGTTTGTCCACCAGCGTCGTGGTAATCATCAGGTGGTGGCCGGACGGGAAGCCCTGTTCAATGGCTTGCAGCAATGCATGCTGCGGATTGGCGGCGGCCGGTACCACCAGATTTTGTTGGTGACAGTACGCCAGCACCGCGCCGATCCAATCCAAATTGTCGCCCCGGGTAGCGGGTTTCAACACATCCTCCGGCGTCGCCACGTCCAGGTCCTCCAGGGAGAGGTTTTGCACACGCATCAGATCCAGCATAAAGCGGGCTGCTTTTTTCATGTCACCGGC
>JASFFM010000073.1:0-13380 GCA_050124295.1 Desulfobacterales bacterium
ATGGCGACGGCGCGTGCCGCCATTCGCGAGCGATTTGCATCTCCCGGTAGCCTGGCCGAAGTCGTGGGTGATTTGAATCGATCCCTGCTGGACGATTTCAGCACCACCGACCGATTTATGACCTTGTTTGCGCTTCAGATCGATCGGCACGACGGGCACCTTTGCTGGGTGCGCGCCGGGCATGATCCCGCCCTGGTCTATTACAAGGACGAAGACCGGTTTGACACGCTGGATGGGGCGGGATTGCCCCTGGGCATATCCGGACGGGGTGGCTTTACCGAGAACCACGCCGACGTGCTCACCCCGGGCACCGTGATTGCAGTGGGAACGGACGGCATCTGGGAAGCGCGCGGTCCGGGGGACGTAATGTTCGGCAAAGAGCGCTTCAAGGAGATCATTCGCCGGGAATCCAGCCGCTCGGCACGCGAGATCCTGGACACGGTCTACCAGGACCTCTACCGCTTCAGCAGTGGTTATAAGCCGGAAGACGATATCACTCTGGTCATTATCAAGGTGGAAAATCTTGCGGCCTGACGGGGAGTGCCCCTGATGGACCGTCGATCGGGCCTCGGACATGGGGGCAGGCATGAGGCCAAGGCGGGAGACAGGGGCAATCATGCTGGGCCCCGCCGCGGTGTTGGGATGATCCTGCAGCCCCGGTATCGGTGCTCCCGTGATGCGAACCGATCCGCCACGATCGGATGGGGGCGTAACCAAGCCCGATTTATAACATCTTTTCCATTTCACCCTTCCCGAAAACTTGGATCGTGTGGTCACCGGGTGCAGCCAGGGCGTCTTCCGGACGGTATTTGGGCAACCAGGGCCGCAGTGCACGGGCGTCGGTCAGTACGAAAACAGGGCAAGTGGCCTGCAGGCTGATTTGTTCGACCGTGCTGCCGGCATACCATTTGCCATGCGCTTCTTTGGTGTGGGAGCCCAGGATAAGGGCGTCACTCTGGCATTGATGAGCGCATTGGAAAAGCTCTCGAAAGGGAAGGGCCCCGCCCCACAAGTGGTAACGGTGTTCCAAGGCGCCCAGATACTTGGCGCCAAACGACGCCATCCGCCTCCGGGTTCGAGCGAGGTCGGCGTCATAGTCACGGCGGGCATATTTGGGGAAGGGCGGGACCGGAAGCATGTGGAAGATATCGATCCGTGCGCCGTGATAACGGGCCAGCGCGGCCGCAAACCGCAGTGCACATTCACAGGAGACGGAAAAATCGATGCCCACCAGTAGGCGCTTGAAGGTCGGTTTGGGGCGGCAGGGGTGCCGACCGACAATCATGACCGGACAACGGGCATGGGCGATCACCCCTTCGACCGTGCTGCCGATGCCCCCCAGCGCTTTCAGGGCGCCCTTTTTGTCACCGATACCGGCATGGGGCCCCATGATGATCAAATCGGCCTCGCGCAGGGATGCCTGGCGACCGATTTCCTCCCAGGGGAATCCGGTGGAGGTGGTGACCTCACATGGCGGTGCCCAGGCAAGCAGGTCCCTGTAAGAGCGTCGCAGCTGGCGGCGGACCTCGGCCCGGTAACCGTCGCTGACATCCAGTTCTTCGCCCGTGCGGTAGTGAAGGACACGCTGCCGATTGCGTAGGGAGGCGGATTCCAGGACATGGATGATCGACCACGGCGCCCCTCCCGCGCTGGCCAGACGTGCGGCCGAGATGACCACCGGGTCACGCCCGGTGACCCGTTCGGTTGCGGCTACCACCGATGTGAACATGACGATCTCCTTTCTCTTCCCCCCGGGGCATCTGGTCGAGGGAGGAAGCCATACAGGCGGTCGATAATCGGTCGTCCTCAGCCAGAATGCGCCGCACGCATTCATCCGGTGCGCAAGTCGTGTCGACAGCGATGTGGGCGGTTAGGCCGGCACCTCCCAAGGGGACGAAACAACGCCGGAAGGAACTGAAATCCTGTAAGCGCGCCTGGGATAGGGCGGGATGCGTTTCCCGTTGGCGCAGGCGCGTTTTGATGACCTTCGACGGCGCCCGGCATTCAATGAAGGTCAGCCGTAAATGACGATCGCGAGCCAGGCGTTTGAGTTCCCGCCGGTATTCCGGACGGTTGAAGGTGGCGTCGACGATGACCGACCGACCGCGTTTGATCACCGCAAGCGTCTGCCCGAGCAGTTTGCCGTAGGTCAGGCGTTTGGGGACCCGGGCATAGATGCCGCTGTTGAAAGCGGACGGCGGGGGATCGGTTGGTTGGGTGGGAAAAAGCCGCTGTCGCATGGCATCGGATCGAAGGTGAGGTGCCTTGATCGTGCGGGACATGGCGCGGGCCACGGTACTCTTCCCGGAAGCGGGCAAACCGCTGAAGGCCCATATCTTGGGTCGTGAAAACGCGACCGCATAACGATAGGCCAGATTGAGATAGCGCCGGGCCTCCGCCATCATCTCCGTGTCGCCTTGGATTGTGGCGACGCTTTGCCAACGCAAACAACTCACCTTGCAGCGGACCATGGCGCGATAGCATTTATAAAGGGGCAGAACCATAAAGGCTTCCGTATCCTGAGTCAGACGCGAGTAAATTTCCATCAGCTGGCTGCCGAGATGCGAATGGCCTCGGAAATCCAAATCCATGCATAGAAAGGCCAGGTCAGAGACGACGTCGATCAGGCGCAAGCGGTCGTCGAACTCGATGCAATCGATGACCTGGATACCGGATCGGGGCAGCGCGTAGATATGACATGCGCGGAGGTCGCCGTGCCCGTCTCGAATCCATCCGGCTTCCGCCCTATGTTCGAATAGTCTGCGACGGTGGTTCAGCAGGGCACGCGTTGCCGTGCGCACGATTGCAAACAGGTGTTTGTCGAGGTGCGAACCGACAAAAGGGAGTGTCTGCTGGAAGTTGTTTTCGCAGGCCGATCGCAGGTTTCCAAACGATGCTGCCGCCCGAGCGCTGGGGCAGGCGCCTTGCCGGGCATAAAAGGTGGTCAAGTGGCTGACGAGCCGCAGGAGAAATTCCGGGGTTATTCGGGATGTGGCCAGCCGGTCGCTTAGCGATCGGTTTTGCGGCAACTGACGCATGCGCACCGCATATTCCACCGGGGCGCCGGCGCCATCCAACTGAAAACCATCCTTCGTGTGGGTTATCGGACTGACCCCCTGGTATACACCCGTGGTCAGCCGTCGATTTAAATGACATTCACGATGACAAAAGCGACGGCGCTTGTTGACCGTGGAGAAATCAAGAAACCCGAAATCAACGGCTTTCTTGACTTTATAGACCCAGTCACCGGTCAGAAACACTTTGGAGATGTGGGTTTCGCGCTGGCGGATGTTTTGGACCGGGTGGGGGTAGAAATCAGGCAATGCCATCGCGCGAAAAAGATCTTCCTGATGGTAGATTCGCACGGAGATGACCTCCTTTCGCCGGGGAAAGGCGGCTCGCCATAGCGCAGATCGGGAGATCATCCAATGTGGCGTGGTCGGGAAGGGGTTGCCTGATGGGTGCTGTCAGATGAGCTTTCGTTAAGCTGTGGCCATAATCATGACGCCGCATGCTGAACACGCGGTGACCGCCCACGGCAATCGGTCGCTAAGCGACCGGTCGATCGTGTACTCAAAACGTCATTTCTCATACCAGAAGGTAAGAATAGATTGGCAAAATACAACCTGCAAGCCATCGCCGTCCGCTGTTCGGCGCCCCGGAATTTAGGCTCCCGGCGAGGCATTCCGCCGTTTACAAAGCAGCCTAAATCTGCTACGCCTCGGCCGCGTCCGTCGCTTTTCAACCGGTCTTGGGGGCAGGTCGCCTGGAGAAACGCTTATTCTCCTCGTGGCCCCCTCCGAGCCATGGCTGACAAGGGTTAAGGCATGCGCGTTCTGACCGTATCGGACAGTGTCGTCCCAGCGCTTTATCCGCTGGCCGACCGTAAATCATTTGGCACCATCGATCTGGTTGTTGCCTGCGGTGACCTGCCTCCCGAGTACCTGAGCTATCTGGCGCACGTTTTCAATGTCCCGCTCTATTTCGTCAAAGGCAACCATGACATTCGTTTCAAGGGCAACCCACCCGGGGGGTGTACGGATCTGAACGGCCGGATCGTAACGTTTAAAGGCCTGCGGTTTTTGGGCCTGGAAGGATCCATGTGGTACAATGGCGGTCCCTATCAATACACCGAGAAGCAGATGCGAAGTCACATCCGGCGTCTTCTACCGGTCATCTGGTGGCGCAGGGGTATCGATGTCGTTGTGACCCATGCCCCCCCCCGGGGTATTCACGACGGCGAAGATCTCTGCCATCAGGGCTTCGACGGTTTCTGGCGGCTTATCCAGCGCTACCACCCGCGCTATTTTCTGCACGGGCATATCCATGCCCATTTTCAAGATGCTTCCGAAAGAATCACGCATTGCGGCAGCACGCGCGTTATCAACACCTATGGTTACCATGTCCTTGAAATCAAGCCTGCATAAGATCCTGGACCGCCTGCGGAGCCGGCCGGCCACGACACCCGTCGGGGCGGTCAAAAGCTTCAAACACGAGCAGGAGAAAGAAGCGGCTTACGACAGCCGGGTGCGCGGCATACGAACTGTCGCCCTGAATCAGATTGTCGGCAGCGTGGGGCGCTATCAGGATTTTGACAATCGTTTCCGTCTGAAGAAGAGAGCGCCTTCGGAACGGCTGGAGCGTATCAAATCGGCCATGCGCGAAGGCCACCCCCTGCCACCGGTGAAGCTTTACCAGATTAAAGATGATTTTTACGTCCTGGATGGCAACCACCGGATTGCGGCCGCCAAGGAACACGGTCATGACGAAATTCTGGCCCATATCGTGGAATTCATACCGTCCAAGGAAAACCTGCAGAACTATCTTTACCGCGAACGGGCGGCTTTCGCCGACCGTGCCCAGCTGCCGCGGGATATCCAACTTACCGAAATCGGCCAGTATGAACATCTGGCCGCTCAAATATCGGCCCATCGAGAGCACCTGGTTGCCCAGGGGCAGTCGGACGGCTCCTTCGCGGCTGCGGCCCAGGACTGGTATCGATCCATCTACCGGCCCTTGTGCGCCATTATTCGGCGGGGACGTCTGATCGCATCATTTCCCGATCGCACGATCGACGATTTGTATCTCTACATATCCCAGCATCAATGGCATGATGGCGGCCGGCGGCGCTACGGCATTGGAATTGACAAGCTGATACCCAAAGACATGGAGGCGTTTCGAAAGAAAATGGCGGAAGAAAAAGAAAGCGGTTACCCTGAAATGCGGCGGGGCATCACGGCCTTTATTCTGATGAATGTCCAGGCCAAAAAAGAAATCAAGCTTATGGAGAAGATATTTGAGCTGGATGAGGTCCGTGAAGTCCATTCGGTACACGGGGATGTCGATCTTCTGGTAAAGGTCGAGCTGACCCGTGACCTATTGAGTTCGGACGCGGAAACGATTTCACAGTTTGTGCACGAGGAAGTGCGGCAGCTCACGGGGGTCATCAGTACCAAGACGCTGATCCCGGGCTTTTCCAAAAGTAAGCAGAATAAAGATTAGGAAAGGCATCCATTTCCGGCACGCACCTCGTTTTAAAGAATATAGTGGAGGGTTGCCATGACCGTGGCCGCCGAGAGCGCATGAAAGATGATGGGCGGGATGATGCTCTGGGAGCGTTCGCGAACGATACCGAGGACGATTCCCATCAGAAAAGCCCCCAAGGCCGGTTTCATGTGCATGAGAGGGTGTTCTAAAATGAGCGCTATTGAGGTGCTGCTGGTATCGAGCCACAAGGAGAAACCGGCATAAAGCAAAGCCGCTCCGATCAGGGGCCAGGAAAGAAACAGGCGTTTTTTCGGACGGCCGATGCGCGCGTACTGGGCCAACAGGCCGTGCGCCAGCGAGCGAAAAAGCAGCTCCAGGGCGATGGGCGTTATCCCCAGCCATAACAACCAATCCCCCCACTGCGGCTGGGTGACGGGTGGCAGCGACAGGGGATTGCCGGCACCAGCCAGGGCCCCCAGAACCACCAGGGGAAGAAACGCCCACCAAATCTTTCCGACCGGCAAGGCCAGGCCAAATTGCCAGGGTCGACGGAAAGCCACCGGCGTCAGCGCCAGAAGCGTGGCCAGCAAAAAGATAAGGTTCATGCCGAAGGCGGGGGTTGAGAGCATGTGGTCGCGTTGGACCCCGGCCAGCCAGGCCATCGGTGGCCAGAAATAGCCACCAACGGCGGCTGCGGCGGCAATCAACACCACCAGTCCGGTGGTTCCCAGAAATCGGTAGGCCTGACGCAGCAAGCCCTTGCTTTGGACCGCGTCCTGGCAGGCGTTGACAATTTCTTGAGGCGTCAGACGGGTACCGCCCTCCCGCGGTGAGCCACCGATTTCCACCGAGCCCCCCCAATGATTTTGGCTGTCGCGATATTTGACGGAAGGATCGATAAAATTGAGCCTGTCATACACCCGCTCCAGGGTGACGGGCATGAAAATGTCCATCTGCCGCAAGGTGTAGGTGTTCTGGCCCTTTTTCAGGACGACCCAGCCCAGCCGTTCCCCGTAGATATTTTTCAGGAGGGGCTCGATTTCATAGATGCCCATATCGGCTTCGACGGCCACGACAATGCGTTTACCATTAATGTCCGCCCGGGCCAGTTCCTTGATTTCCTGGAAATTTGAAAAATCGCTGGCGCGGTAGATCATCCGGTCTATTTGATGCAGGAGGGTGGCGGTATAATCCAGAAAATCGACCTCATCCCACAAAGCATCTTTCTTGAGGCGTATTTCTTCCCGTCGCAGGTGGTCGATGAGCCGCAGCATGGACTGGCACAAATCAGGGGGCAGGCCGCTGAATTCTTTCATTTCCAGCCCAAGGGCGTCAATCGTCCCCTCCAGCCGGACGAGGGTGAAAAGACGTTGACGGTTGGCAAATTCACGGTCTTGAATGCGGCGGTGATTGAGCAGGATCCAAATGGCCAGAACCGTATCGAGATCCGGCTCGTTGGCCAGAATGTTCCATTCGCGTTCGCGCAGATCGAGACCCTTGAGGCTCAATACGAGGGCCTGTTCACAGGCGGATAAGGTGAACGATCGCACACAGCCTTCGTGATGATCGAGATTGTAGATCTGCTTTTCGTGATCCATGAAAGGCTCACTGCGGGCGACACCGTCCAGAAATATGGTTCCCGGAGCGGCTTTGCGTGCCGCCGAGGCCGATATGGATATATCCCGGCTGATATGAACCCTGAGGTTAGGTGTGTCCGTACACTGAATCACAAATTCACCGCGGGACTCTTGAATGCGATATCGCTCGGGCATTTGGCGTGTTAGTCCCAGAGCGTCCCGTCCCGACATTACATCGGTACCGGTGAGGGGGTCGGCGGCGGTTTTGGGTGGACGGTTTGGCATAATAGGGATAGTGCCTGATGATCCTTTCAGGTCAACTTTAGCAGTTGGTCAGATGAGGGTCAACCACAAGCCTGTTGAGGGGTCCTTGGGCGCGTGCCAGAGGCAAAGCAACCGTCGTGCCTGTGCTGAGGAAAGCAGTGCCGGCACGGCATGGTAGCGATCTTGGTGGGCCTCCTTGGGCATGCGGTCATCGTCCCGCCGGCGGTAAAGGGACCAACCGGATCATTCGGGGGCGGCATTCGGAAAACAGGTTGCCTTGGCGCCGGTTTGTCGTTATGTTCCCAGTTAAGGAATGCTTTGGGTCATTCACACCACGTGCCCGTCGTTGATGGCGTACCTTTTGACCGATTGACCGGTCTCCCACGACCTTACGGCCTGCCTTGGATTTCGTTTCCGATGGGTCTGCTCCGGGTCTCAGGCGGCCCGATGATTCTTGCAAACAAGTCTGCAAGCAGCACGATTTGCGAAAAGCGTTGGTGCCGAGGCACCGGTGCAAACATTCTTATCGGCACCCCGGGCGCCGCATGGAGATCTGGCTGATGGGGAAGGCGATCGCGGCCCTAAAACGCGTATCGCAATCAAACTAAAGATGATTTACTTATCCGGAGAAACCCATTCATGAATACCCGTACACGTTTGATGAGCACCCTTATTTTGGTAATCCTGGTCTCGGCGCCCTGTGCCGCCCTGTCCGAGGAAAAGGCGCCCGCCACGGGAGATACGGTGGCCGTGGTCAATGGAACAGCCATCACACAGCAAACGCTGGATGTCGAAACCCAGCGCATGGTAGACCAGATGGCCCGCCAAGGGCGTACCCCTGACGAAACGATCATGCCCCAGGTCCGCAAAGAGGCCTTGAACCGCGCCATCGATAAGGAACTGCTGTACCAAGACAGCCAGGCCAAAAATATCAAAATTTCCGAAAGTCGGGTCGCCGAGGAGTTGGCAGCGGTCAAGAAGCAGTTTCCTGGCGACCAGGAATTCCAAGACTGGCTGATGCAAAACCACATGAGCGAAGACGATCTGGCCCGCGAAATCAGCCGCGGTCTGGCTTTGGAGCAGTTGATCAAAAACCACGTGATCCAGGGGGTGGCTGTCTCGAATGAGGAAACCCGCGCCTTCTACGACCAGAATACCAGCATGTTCCAGAAACCGGAACAGATCCAGGCCAAGCACATCCTGATCAAGATGGAAGGTGAGGTCACGGAGCAGCAGCGGGCGAAGGCCCGCGGCGAGATCGAATCCGTGCGTCAGAAAGCGCTCAACGGCGAAGATTTCGCTGCGCTGGCAACGAATTATTCAGAGGGCCCCAGCAGTGCCCAAGGCGGCGATCTGGGTTATTTCAGCCGGGGGCAGATGGTAAAACCGTTCGAAGATGCCGCCTTTGCACTCCAACCTGGTGAAATCAGCGAGGTTGTCGAAACCAAGTTTGGCTATCACATCATCAAGGTTACCGATCGCCAGAAGGCCTCGGTGGTGGCCTATGAAACGGTTCAGCCCCAGATCACCGAGAGGCTCAAGCAGGAAAAGGGCCGCCGCGAGTTTCAGCAATATATCGAAACCCTGCGCGGCAAAGCGGACATCAAAGTCAACTAGGTATTTTCGGCGGGTTCTGGAAGATCCCCTCCCCAGCCGGATCCAATTACCGGAAGGGTCGCCTATACGGTGCGCCGCTCGATAGGGGCTACCCGAAGATCGATGCCCACCAAGGTGCGCGCGGACATCTGGGGAGGATTCAATCGAATCCCCCGAAGAAGCCTGCGGGATGACCTCGATGTGATTTACGCTTTGCCTGCACCGATCGCGGGCCGCCACTCCCCTAAAAAGAACCTACCGACATCCGCCAACAATGACCGGATACCCTGCTTGCCCATTAAGGCGTGCCGCGCCACGACATCCAGCGACCGTGATCAGATCCGGCAAAGACCACCACCGCCTGGCATCCGGTTGTCTCCCCTGCGCTATGCCGGAAAACTTCACCCCACGGCCTGGGTTTCAAAGAGCCGAAGATATTCGCCGTATCCCTCCTTGGCGAGGTCTTCGCGCGGTATGAACCGCAAGGCCGCCGAATTGATACAGTAGCGTCGGCCGGTGGGCGGTGGCCCGTCCGGAAATACATGGCCGAGATGAGAATCCCCGTGACGACTGCGGACCTCGGTGCGGGCGACAAATAGCCTGCGATCGTTGCGTTCGATGATATGGTTTTCTTCCAGGGGACGGGTAAAACTGGGCCAGCCGGTACCCGAATCAAACTTATCGATCGAACTAAAAAGAGGTTCGCCCGAAACGATGTCCACATAGATGCCGGGGGTCTTATTGTCCCAATAGGCGTTGTCAAACGGTGGTTCGGTGCCCTCTTTCTGGGTGATTTGGTACTGGAGGGAGCTCAGCGAGCGGCGCAACTCGTCTTCGGCGGGCCTGCTGTAGCGCGGGCCAGGGACAGATGATGCGTCCGTGGGGGGAGCATCCTGCCAGATGCGGGCGAGGAATTGATCGCGTCCCGAATGGGTCCGGTAAGCCTGGTAACGATCGGGACTTTTTTTAGCGAAATCCTGGTGATAATCCTCGGCCGGATAAAAATCGGTCAGGGGAACAATCTCAGTGGCCACCGGCCGGGAAAAGCGGCCCGCCTGATTGAGCGCCTTGAGAGACCGTTCGGCCAAACGCTTCTGGGTCGCATCGTGATAGAAGATGGCGGTTCGATATTGGGATCCACGGTCCGCGAACTGGCCTCCGGCATCGGTGGGGTCGATCATGCGCCAGAAGCGTTCCAGCAGGACTTCATAGGATACCTGCTCGGGGTCGTAATGGACCTGTACGGCTTCCGTATGGCCGGTGTTTCCGGAACACACCGCGTGATATGTCGGACGGGCCTGTAGACCACCCGTGTAGCCGGAAACAACCGCCAGGACACCGGGTACCGTTTTGAAATCAGACTCGGTGCACCAGAAGCATCCTCCGGCAAAGGTTGCCGTTTGTGTATTGTCGGGCAGATTTAACATGGCCTCTCACCTTTCTGTGTTGGATTGCAGGCCGATCGGTATGCCATCGAAACGGCTCTGTCCGGCGATCGGTCGTTCGATTTATCCCCGTATTCGTTTTCCCGGGGGATGTCAGGCCCGTTCGCCCAATGAGAGCCGGGGAAGGCTCACCCGCGCGGCCTAAAGGAAGAACACGTACCTGCTCATCTGATCGTTTTGAGAACATAATAAGTGCATTTGGGGCGGGAGCAAGGTCATTTGCGGCGATAGACCGGGACGGTCGAAACGGGGTGCGGGGAAGCCTTGAGGACTTAAAAACCAAGTTCTTGACGGGTGCCGGACATCAGGGCCAGACCGTCGAAGATGATCACGGTGTCCGCCCAGGCCCACATCCCGATCTGCCCGCTGATGGGGCAATCGGCAATGTAGGCCATCACCGGGACGCCATTAATCTGAACGTTGACGGTGAGTCCGGATATGCGCAGCGTGATGTCGTACCAACGGTCCGTATCGACGGGGTATCGTTTGCGCAAACGTTTAAAACGACGTCCGTTGATGCACTCGGAAAGAATGACATGCTCGTGGTGTGCATCGAGTCCGAGCATAAAGTAGTGATTGCCATCCAGAAACCCGAAGGCGATCCCTCCGGCACAGGCATACTGGCCGGCCAGCAGATTGATGGTCAGGTCGATTTGCCCGTCCTTGAAATGGGACTCCCGGGCGATGGCCAGGGGAAAATAATGGTCCCGGTAGAGTTGGTGCAGAAAAGCCTGGTAGGCCTCGGATGCGGGGCCGACCGACTGGTGGAGCGGTGCCACAGGAACGGTGCCGACTGATGCGCCGTCCTGAACGACGACGGCACGGTTGTTCAGGGTCGCCTGCCGCCAGTGGCCGCTTAAGGCGCTAAACGCGGATGGCAGATCGGCGGTCGTATGGGGCGAAAGGGGGCTGGACGTCATAAACGTGTTTTGCAGGTCTTCGAGCACCCAGGGACCGACCAGGGCCGCATCCATTCGATGATTGAAGATCAACAGGCCGCCGATCCGGCGCATGAGGCGGCAGTGGTCTGGCCGTCCTTCGGGTATGCGGCAGGCGTCCAGCAGGGTACCATTGATCTGGAGGGAGAAGCCAAATTCTGCAAGTACCCCGGCCAGGAATCGTGTTTGCAGACAACGCTTATAGTACGGGCCGGCACCGCCCACAAAACGCAACCGGATTCGGCAGCTATTTTGGCCTGGTAGCTGGCCGGCATCGATGATCGCGTGGCGGGACCCAATGGTCAGGGATACACACAGCGACCGGTCCGCCATCAGGGCATAACCGTCCGTCCCCAGCGGTTGGTCCGCAGTTGGCCGGCCATCGGCCCTGGAGAGACCATCCCACAGGGCTTGGAGCAGTTGTCGGCCGACATGCCCCTGCGGGGCGGCCTGATCCACTGACGGGCGAGAGGCGTCACTTGGCCCGGATGGTAACTTGAAATCGGCGGCGGCATTGTCGCGCGTCCAATGGATGGCTTCCAGGGACGCTTCCGATGCCTGCCGACGGGCAACCAAGGTTTCAAGGGCGCATCCATGGGCTTGCCACACCAGATCATGCATCGTAAAGGGTTTCTCGGCCGCCAACGAGGTTTCCCCCGGTGAGGGATGCTGACAAGGCGTGATGCGGTTGGACAGGGCGCGCAGCCGCCTGCGGATCGGGGTTTCAAAGGGATCGGAACGCCGACGAGACGGTCCCCCTTCGAGCGTCGGCATCCGTCCGGCATAGACCGTGACCTTGTCAGCGTAGAGGGTGACCCATTGCCCTTGAACCCATTGGTCGACCTCCGTTCCGGTGTCGACAATCATCGGCACCCCAAACTCACGCGCAACCGATGCCAGATGACTGGCTGCGCTGCCTTTGGTCGCAATCACCCCCCGGATCCTGGCAACGGTAGAGGAGTATTCCGGTGCGGCCTTGGGAATTACCAGAATACTGTCCGCCGGAATGGTATCCGACATGTCCTGATCGGCGCGATAAATGCGCCCGGTAACAATACCGCTGCAGGCCTTGCGTCCGCCGGAGTGCAGGACGGGCAGACTTTCCAGGGAGATAAAATTGGCCGGCTCGGAAGGCGGCAGTCCATCTAACCCGAGAGACCGCGATTGCAGCAGATAGAGACGCGCGTCCCTATCCATGGCCCACTCGACGTCTTGGGGGGAACCGAAATGCTTCTCCAGGCGTTGTCCCCAATCCGCCAGACAGTTTATCGAGGCGTTGTCGAGAGGTGTCTGTGACGCCTCCATTGGCGGGAGCCGCTCCAGACGGGTGCCGCCATCCGGCAGCGGTGTGATCCAGTGGGACTGGTGGGCGATATGACGGGTCGTGATGTGGCCTGTGCGACGTCGCACACTGAGGACGAGGGGGGCGATGTCACCGCTCATCAGGTATTCCCCGAGTCCCCGTATGGCGCTGATCTGAAGATCGTCCTGATCCGGCAGGGAAGGATTGCGCGTATAAACGACACCGCTGGCCCGGGCGGGAATCATGGCCATGACCATGACCGCCATGGGTGTTGCCTGGTCATCCAATCCATAACGCATGCGATAGAGAATGGCCCGGGGGTTGTATTTGCTGGCCAGAACCTCCTTGTAGGCGTCGGGTACGGATTTGGCCGGAACGTTCAGCAGGGTGGCAAATTGCCCGGCAAACGAGACCTCCGAGTCCTCTCCGATGGCGGTGCTGCGCACGGCGCTGAAAACGGGTCGGCCCTGCGCTTTCCGCCACTGATCCAATCGGCCGCGGGTGGCCTCTTCGACATCGCGGGGAATGGGTGACTGAAGAATCAGCCGGCGGATAGCCTCACAGCGTTCATGGATCAGTCTGGGATCATCGATGGTAAGGTCCCTGAGGTAAGCCTCGATGAGGCCGGGCAACTCATTTTCCTGCATGAAGCGATCAAAAGCCTTGGCCGTGAGAACAAAACCTTCGGGAACGGGAAGACCGGTTTCGTTGCTGATCACCGCCAGGTGGGCCGCTTTGTGTCCCACCAAAGGCGTCATATCTTTATGGAT
>JASFFM010000074.1:0-13339 GCA_050124295.1 Desulfobacterales bacterium
CCGTACTGCAGACGAAAGACGGCACCAGCGCCAGCAGGGGAATGGCCTTGTCCATGAGCACTGGTGCGACGGCCAAAGCGCTCACCACCGGGGCGATGGCGCCGGTGCCGATGATTTCGCCAACCGCCGCCGCCCAGGTCTTGCGCACCCATCGAAAGGCCAGGCCGGCCAGGAAGGCGCCGATCATGCCGCCCGGAAAGGCCAGCAGGGTGCCGACGCCCATGGCATTGCGCAGGATGCCGATCACCATGGCCGTCAATACGGCCCACCAGGGACCCAGTAGGACGGCCGCCATGACGTTGACGAAATGTTGGGTGGGGTTCACCTTGGCAATGCCGATGGGAAAAGAGGTGTAGGGGGCCAGGGCCACGCCGATGGCCACCAGCACGACGGCGTAGGCTGTTTTGCGTGTATTCCGGGAAGCTTTTACCGGCGATAGGCTATTGGTGGACATGGTTTACTCCGTGGTTTGCGTGGGCGCCGCCGTGGATGCGACGGCGCCCTTGGTCGTCAGGCCGGCGCGGGCGTAAAGGTCGAAAAAATGATGGGTCGGGCCATGCCCCCGGCCGATGTCGAGGGCGTTTCGGATCGCACCGCTGATATAGGTTTTGGCACGCCCCACGGCCTCGAAAAAAGAATGGCCGAGGGCCAGGTTGGCGGCGATGGCGGAAGAAAATGTGCAGCCCGTGCCATGGGTGTTGGTCGTTTCGTAGCGGGGGCCGGTCAATTCACGGAAGCTTTGGCCATCGTCGAGGATGTCGACGGCCGCCTGGTCCTCTCCCAGGTGCCCGCCCTTGACGACCACTTGGCGGGCGCCAAGCCCCAATATCGCGCGGGCGGCGCTTTGCATTGCAGCGGTTGAAGTAATCGCATGCCCCACCAGACGTTCCGCCTCGAAGATATTGGGCGTGACCACTTCGGCCAGGGGGAAGAGACGGTCGATGAGGGCTTGCTGAGCATCCTCTTGCAGCAGGGCATAGCCGCTTTTGGAAATCATAACCGGATCCAGGACCACCGGCGGGCAATCGGCCCGTGAGAGGACTTCGGCAATGGCCTCGATCAGGGCCACACTGGAGACCATGCCGATTTTGATGGCATGGATGTCAATGTCCTCGAACAGGCAGGCAATCTGTCCCTTGACGATGGCCGGCGTCATTTCTTGGATGTCATAGACTTGCCGGGTGTTCTGGACGGTAACGGCGGTAATGGCGCTCATGCCGAAAACGCCATGGGCTTGAAAGGTTTTCAGATCGGCCTGGATGCCGGCGCCGCCTGAAGAATCCGAGCCGGCGATGGTCAGCGCCGTGCGCATGGTCAAACGCCTCCTGTCGAAAAATGGTCGTTTGCGGCCGGGGGCTCAACCCCCCCTGCAGCATCGATCGGGTGAGACGGCCGGGAGCCTGCGTGCTGACGGATGAACACTGCGGCGGGAGGGTCAGGAAGGTGTTTCCGAGTTCCCTACGTCAGTGCAAACTGCATCAGGTTCTATGGGTCTGTTCTCAGTTCTGCCGTCGATCAGCCAGAACACCCCAATCGGAATGGCTTTGATTATTAGCAGGGCTATCGCCAAATAACAAGCCCCTAAATGGGGCGGTTCATCGATCGGGGACGACCCATCGGTCAAGGCGGCCCGCGGCGATGGCCCCAATCAGCCAGGCAACAATGGCATTGTCCGAAAGAATGGCCACCTGGAAGGGGCGTTTGACATCTTGCGGCGGCAGTGCTAATTGAAAGCCCTCTCTGAATGCTGGGGGAGTCGATGGGGATCGACTGAGAGGAGACTGGCAGTCTCGACCCTTAATACCTGATCCGGATGATGCCGGCGTAGGGAAGTCCACCATGCCATCCCCTGTTCGTGTTCCCGCCACAACGTTTTTTTTGAGGCCTGACGATTGCTCGTTATCCAGAATTTGACCAAACGATTCAACGGGCACCCGGTTGTCGAAGGGTTCGACCTGACCGTTGCCGACAACGGATTCACCGTGCTGATCGGCCCTTCGGGGTGCGGCAAAAGTACGCTCTTCGACCTGCTGATGGGGATTGTTCTGCTGGACCGGGGGACCCTGTCCTGGCGGGGTAAAAATGTTGCCGATCTGCGCCAGCTGGCGGCCTACATGCAGCAGCGCGACCTTCTGCTGCCCTGGCTCACGCTGCAGAAAAATGCCTGCCTGCCCGCCGAGCTGGCCGGCGTTGCCGCCGGGCGACGAATTTCCCTGGTCGAGGAACTGTTTACAACCTTTGGTCTGGAGGGCTTCGGGGACTACCTGCCGGATATGGTTTCGGGGGGCATGCGCCAGCGCTGTGCCCTGGCGCGGACCCTGATGTTCGCGCGTGATCTGGTGTTGCTGGACGAACCCCTTTCGGCCCTAGATGCCATCACCCGCCGTCAACTGCAAGCCCATCTGCTGCTGCTGCAATCCAAGTTTGATAAATCCATTCTCATGGTGACCCATGATGTGGAAGAAGCCTTGCTGCTGGCCGATGACTTGCTGGTCCTGACGGCCGCCCCCATGAGCATCTGCGAGCGCTTCCGCCTGGAAATGCCCAAGCCGCGCGACATCGTGGATCCAACCTTCGTGGCGCTTAAAGCCCGCGTGCTGGCCCGATTGGAAAAGGAGGCCTTGCGGTGAAACGATCGGCCTTTTTTGCCCTGGGGGTGTTTATGGCGATGCTCATTGCCTGGGAGGCCCTCTGCCGGCTGGGGGACATTCCCGATTTCATCCTGCCGCCGCCATCCCAGATCCTGCGGGTTGCGCTTTGGGAAGCCAGAACCCTGCTGCCCCATGCGGGGATCACCTTGATCGAGATCCTGGCCGGTATTGTGCTGGCCCTGCTCGTGGCCCTGCCCCTGGCTGTGGGCATGCATGTCCAGCCGGCCATGGAGCGGGCGCTGGCACCATTTCTGGTCGCCTCCCAGGCCGTGCCCGTGTTCGCCCTGGCCCCCCTGCTGGTGGTCTGGCTGGGCTATGGGCTGGCCAGCAAGGTGCTGATGGCGGGAATCATCATTTTCTTTCCGATCACGGTCAGTCTGCTGGAGGGCTTCAAGAGCTGCGAGCGGGACTACCGGGTGCTCTTCGAACTGATGGGCGCCGGCAGGATACAGGCCCTGCGCCGACTCTATTGGCCCTGGGCCCTGCCGTTTTTTTTTGCGGGACTCAAGGTGGGGGTGTCGGTGGCCACGATCGGGGCCGTGATCGGCGAATGGGTGGGTGCCCAGCAGGGGCTGGGCTATGTGATGATTCAGGCCAACGCCCGGCTCAAGGTGGATCTGGTGTTTGCGGCCATTTTGTGGTTGTCCTTGATGGGGGTAGGACTCTGGGGGCTGGTGGGGGTTATCGAGAAGCGTTGTCTGTGGTGGAAATATTTATCGGCCAAACGATGAGGAATACAGGCGCCCTCGTTTCCCAAGCATCTTTGTGGCCCCAGAATCGCCCGCCCGTGGCGCCGCCGCCAGGGCCCACGATCGATTGCGGCGCACATCGTGTTGATGGAGATTGACATTGGGGGAGAATCTTCCCCGGCGATCAACCTACAGGAGCAGAAGCAAATGAAAAAAATTCTGATGTGTGTGCCGCTGATGGTTGGGTTGGTAATGATGGGTCCCCGGGCGATGGCCCAGGAGATGACCCTGATGCTGGATTGGTTTCCCAATGTCGATCATCTGCCCATCTATGTGGCCCTCGAAAAGGGTTATTTTGCCGCCGAGGGGATCCAGCTGGAAATTTTAAGCCCCTCGGATACCGCCGATGCCCTGAAGCTGGCCGTGGCCGGCAAGGTGGATCTGGCGGTCTCCTACGAGCCCCAGACCATCATCGCCGCCGCAGAGGACCTCCCGGTGCGTGTGGTGGGGCGCCTGGTGGAACACCCCTTGACCACGCTTTTGTTTTTGAAAGCCAAAGGATACGTTTCGCCGGCCGACCTCGAGGGTAAAACCATTGGATATACCGTGCCGGGTCTGATGGACGTGCTGTTGACCGCTTTTGCGAAAATCAACGCCATTACGGATTACACGGCGGTCAATGTGGGCTTTAACATCGTACCGGCACTGACATCCGGCCAGGTCGATGCGGTCATGGGGCCTTTCAAAACCTATGAAACGGTGACCATGGCTGCCAAGGGCCTGGAGGCGGCTTACTTCGAGCTGGAGCAGTGGGGCATTCCGGACTACGATGAGTTGATTTTAATCTGTGGCGCCGGGACGCTTTCCGAGAAATCAGGCCCGCTGCGGGGTTTTGTGCGGGCGCTGGCACGCGGTCTGGAAGACGCACGTCTCCGTCCGGAAGAAGCGCTGCAGGCCTATTTCCGCGCACTTCCCGATGTCGATCAGGCGATTGAGGAAGCGGCCTTCAAAAAAACGCAGCCCTACTTTGCCCGCACACAGGCCATCGACCAGAAGCGCTGGCAGACGTTTGCCGATTTCGCTCTGGCGCACGGGTTGATTGCCAAGCCGGTGGACGTCAGGCCGCTGCTCGTGCCTCTGGATTAACCCGGAAATGGTACACCTTGGAGGCCTCCCGCACAAGGCCTTGCGGCGCGACGCGGTCGGCATGCGAGCGCAAGCGCCGGATCAGGCCGACAGGGATGCCGCAGGCTTGCCCGCGGGGTGAAAATTTGATGCGCTGTCTTCGGCAATGTGCCGCGCAGCAATGGTTAGCGGACACATTTGGCGCGACCTGCCGTCAATCCAGGGAACCCATGCATCAGAGCAAGTGGGCATCCCTATGGTCATAAAATGTTCGGGTTCCTCCTGGCATCGCAAGGGGGGTTTTCCCTGTGGGACAAGCCGCTCGCCCCGCGTCGGTGGGCCCGGCTTGTTGCATGCACGTCTCATCCTTGGGTCTGGTGTGCGGTAATTGCCCCGTTTTTTGGGGGAAATGCCTTGCCTGTTGGGTCGATTGGCCGGATCGGAAAATCCGATCGATGGTAAATTTCTTGTGGTATCAATAGGTTATGATCGAATTGGCCTGTCCCCGCTCCGTTGGCATGGAATTTGGTTTGGTTGTAGCAATTTCACTGGCGACCTCGCTGGCGTCAGGGAAGATCCTTATTAATTTCCATTCACATAATCAAAGGAGACGGCCATGGCAGGCAAATTTGAATTGAAAAAGACGCGCAACGGGCAGTATATGTTCAATCTCAAAGCCGGCAACGGTCAAATCATTTTGACCAGTGAGCCCTACAAGCAGAAAGCCAGCGCCCAGAATGGGATCGAATCCGTGCGCAAAAGCGCCGCCGACGATTTTCGCTTCGAACGCAAGTCCGCCAAGGACGGCCAGCCGTATTTCGTGCTCAAGGCCGTCAATGGCCAGGTTCTGGGCCGGAGTGAAATGTATTCTTCGGGCGCCGCCATGGAAAACGGTATCCAATCCGTGATGTCGAACGCCATCGGGGCTGCGGTGGCGGACAAGAGTGATTCCTGACCGACCGGCTGATGCGAACCTTCATCCTTTCTCAGCGCACGGGCATTGATCGCCCACCGACAGCGAAGGAGATGAATCAATGGGTATTGTCTATTGGATTGTCATGGGCTTGGTGGTGGGTGTCCTGGCCAAATTGGTCATGCCGGGCAAGGATCCGGGGGGCGTCATCGTCACCATCCTGATCGGTATCGCCGGGGCTTTCGTGGGCGGTTTTGCGGGACAGACCCTGGGTATCGGGGCCGTCACGGGCTTTAACATCATGAGCCTTCTTCTGGCCACCGGCGGCGCGGTCCTCCTGCTGATCCTCTACCGGGTGATCAAACGTTAGCCCGGATATGTCACACCTTGGAGGCCTTCCGTACAAGGCCTTGCGGCGCGCCGCGGTCGGCATGCGAGCGCAAGCGCCGGATCAGGCCCCAAAGAGGTGCCGCGGGCTTGCCCGCCGGGTGCAGAGGGTATGCGCTGCCTTCGGCAATGCTCCGCGCACCTAAAGATAGCGGACCCATGGGCGGCAACCTTCCCTAAAGACAGGGAACCAATGCCTCCAGCCAGTGGGCATTCATTTGTTCATGAAATGTTCGGGTTGGACGGGTGTGCCCGCCATTGAATATGGGCAAACCCCGAAGCACAAAATCAATCCTGCCTGGTGGTGCCGCCCCGTTCGATCTGCTCACCCGTGCCGGAAGGAACGGATATCCTCGGGAAGGCCCGGTAGGTATTCCCCTGTGAACCTTTTCACCTGACCCACCGCGTGGGCCTCGGGGAGATGGCGCTGGATGGCTGCGAATGTCTCGGGATGGCAGCTGAAAAGAAGCTCGTAGTCTTCGCCACCCGCCAGAACTTCTTCTTCCGGCTTCAGACCGTAGCTGCCGCAGAAGCGCTTGAGATCGGGATGATCGGCGGAAATGCCCGGTGCAAGATGAATGCTGACCTTCGATGCCCGGGCGATGTGGGCCGCATCACCGGCCAGGCCGTCGCTGATGTCCATCACGCAGCGAACGCCGTGGGTGGCCAGGATGGCGGCGGCATCGAAGCGGGCCCGGGGCTGCCGAAACCGTTGCACCAGTTCCGGGAAACGATCATCCTGGTCTTGAAGCGCCCGCCGTCCACAGCGCGCCAGCCCCAGCGGCCCGGTCGTGTAGAGGCCGTCTCCGGGGATCGCCATGCTACGGCGCGGAAAACAGTCGCTGCGCCCTTCCCCGACGGCAAACAAATCCAGAACCAGTTTCTCGGCGCGGGCGATGTTACCGCCGCCCAGCCGACAGCCATGTCGTTCGATAGCGCCATAAAGACCCTGATAGATGCACTCAATGGTTGCTTCCGAGAGGGTGGGCGGCAGTCCCAGATTGACGAACAGGCTGACGGGCCGGGCATAGGACGCGGCCAGGTCGCTTAAGGTGATTTCGACGGCCCGCGCACCAATCATTTCAGGGTCAAGCCAATCCGTGCGAAAATGGACGCCTTCGCGCTGGGTGTCGGTGGTGATCACCGGGAAGGCCAGTGCCTCCAGCCGGCCGGCATCATCCCCCGGCGCAATAACCCTACCGTCTTGCGGCGCCTGCCGCTGGGCACGGTCCACCAACCTGCGGATGAGCTTAAATTCGTCCTGCCAGCCCGCCTCGATGCGATCGCGCCGCCCACACCCGCAGGCCTGGGCTATCTGGGCAGCGGCCGCGACGGGGTCGGGGGCCTGCGAGACGGCGCTGATGACCGCCACTCCGGCGGCGCCGGCCCCAAAGCAGCCGGCGGCACGCTCGGCCGTTATCCCCCCGATCGCAACCACCGGCAATGCGACCTGATGGACGATTTCTTGCAGGCCCGGCAGACCCCGGACGGGCTTGGCATCGGTCTTCGTGCCCGTGGCGTAGACCGGGCCGCTGCCGATGTAATCGCAAGGCCCCAGATCGGACCGGCGCAGTTCCGCCGGTGTGGAAATGGAAATGCCGATCAGGGCGGCAGGCCCCAGAATGGCCCGCGCTTCTTTTGGATTAGCGTCCGTCTGCCCCAGATGCACCCCGTCGGCAAGGACGGCTTTGGCCAGCAAGACGTCGTCATTGATCACGAAGGGCACGCCGTTGGTGCGGCAGATATCGCGGGCATACTGCAATTCGGTATAGTCCGACAGCTGGAAATGCTTGTTACGGTATTGCACGCAGGTGGCACCGCCGCGCAGTGCGGCCTGAATCTGGTCGGGTACGGCGCGGGCCGTCGCCCGCTGATCGGTGATAAAGTAAAACCGAAGCAATCGGCTCAGGCGGGAAGGATGCATAGGGGCTACTCTGTTTCTTCAGGCGGCCTTGGCGCGGAAGGGCCGTTATCGAATCGTCGGACCCAGGCCTGAAACCTTTGGGCCATGGGCGCGCCGTAACGCTCGAGTTTGGCGATGATCTCCGGGATGCTGCGCTCGGGGGACCTACGCTGCGCATTTTTGGAGTAGAATTTGTCGGCGTAGCAGATGATTTCTTCTTCGATCGTTTGCGGCCGCATGTCCCGCACCGGCAGGGGCAGCTGCTGGCGCCGGATATCCCCGGGGCTGATCCCGACCCCCACATGCCGCTCGCACACCAGAGCATGCCGGGTGAGACCGTGCCCCTCCAGCAATTGACGGCCCAGAATCCCGTGGCAGATATAGGGCTGGTCGCCATGACAGCCCAGGGAGGGCGTATGGGTCTGAAAAATCCCGATGTCGTGCAGCATGGCCGCCTCGTACAGAAGCGTTTCGTCCACCGCGGTCGGTTGGAGATGCTCGGCTACAGCCAGTGCTTTGGCGGCCACCTGGTCGCCGTGCCGCAAAAGGATGTCATAGGTGGCCGATCCAGGCGGGTAGTAATGGCTTAGGATACGAATGGGGTCAATCGTCTTCATGGCGCTGTTTGCGGTTGATTTCGATGACCATCCGAAGGCCAGCGGCGTCTCGAGGGGTCATCCGATCGTGTTGATATCCGGTCGCTTACGATCCCCATGATCCATCAAAGCCCTCGTCCGCGGGGATCGATCAGGCACTCGTCTGCCGCTGGGAAAGCAGCCAGCCTTCGATGAAGGGGTCCAGTCCTCCGTCCAGGACGTCGTTGACGTTGCCGACATCTTTGTTGAGGCGATGGTCCTTGACCATCTGATAGGGATGCAGCACATAGGAGCGGATCTGACTGCCCCAGGCAATGTCGGCCTTGCTGTCGTGCATTTTCTGCAGGGCCTCATCCTGCTTTTGTTTTTCAAGGTCATGCAGTCGGGCCCGCAGGACTTTCATGGCCAGGTCCCGATTGCGGTGCTGGGATTTTTCTTGCTGGCACTGAACCACAATGCCCGTGGGGTGGTGCGTAATGCGCACGGCGCTGCTGGTTTTGTTGACATGCTGTCCTCCGGCCCCGCTGGCACGGAAGACATCGACCCGCAGGTCCTTTTCATCGATGTCGATGTCGATTTCCTGATCCAGTTCAGGATAGACAAAGACCGAGGCAAAAGAGGTGTGTCGTTTGCCGCTGGCATTGAAAGGGGAGATGCGCACCAGCCGGTGAACGCCCTTCTCCGCCTTGAGATAACCATAGGCGTTTTCACCCGTGGCCGTAAAGGTCACACTTTTTATCCCCGCTTCGTCACCGGGTTGCAGATCGATGATTTCGGACCGGTAACCCTTGCGTTCGACCCAGCGCGCATACATGCGAAAGAGCATTTCGGCCCAATCCTGGGCTTCGGTGCCCCCGGCTCCGGCGTTGATGGATACGATGGCGTTGTTGGCGTCGTTTTCGCCGTCCAGCATAAGCGACAGCGAGAAGGCTTCGATGCTGCGGCTGAGCCCGCGCAGACTGTCGCTGACCTCCGCCAAGGTGGATGCATCCGCCTCTTCGAGCGCCATTTCCAGGAGCATCCCGTTGTCCTCCACCTCGTGCGAGAGTGCATGGAAGCGGTCGATTTTGGCGGCCAGTGCGGTGCGTTCTTTCAGCAGGCTCTTGGTCTGTTCCGGGTGGTCCCAGAAGCCGTCCTGGGCAATGATGGATTCCAGCTCTTGGAGGCGGTTTTCTTTGCTTTCGAGGTCAAAGATAGTCCCGAATTTGAAGGAGGCGATTGCGGACGTCGTGCAGGGTTTGTTTGATTTCGGCAGACATGGTGGATGGCTCCTTTGATCCGCGCTGACGGTCCCGTCAACGCCCTAAATTTAGCATCGTTATATCTTTATGATAGTGCAAGGCGTGGCAATCTTCAAGCGACTCCCGCCGGCGGGGTAGCGACCGGCGTAGGTGACCGGGGCGTGGGCCACATCAGACCGATCCGGCCCGGGGGCGGAAGCGCTGCTGCAACGCCATCCCGCCCACGATCGCCAGGCAGATCAGGGCAAACCCATCGCCCAGCCGCACATAGAGGGAGCGGTTCGTCAGGCAGGCCACAGTCTGGATGCGAACGGCGCTCTCGAAGAGCGCGGTGGCGTTTTCAATCCGTCCTGTCGGATCGATGAAGGCGCTGATACCGGTATTGGTGGCGCGCACCAGGCTGCGGCGGGTTTCCACGGCCCGAAAAACGTATTGCACCAAATGCTGGTAGGGGGCGCTGGTGCGCCCATACCAGGCGTCGTTGGTCAGGTTGACCAGCAAATCGGCCCCGTTGTCGACGGCCGCCCGGGCCAGACCGGGAAAGATGCCGTCGTAGCAGATCAGCGGCCCGATGCGGTGGCCCTCGTATTCCAGGACGCCGCCCGGGGGGCCGGCATGGAAATCGCCGACCTGGGCAACGATTTTACCGAGAAATGGCAACCATTTGCGCAGGGGGACATATTCTCCGAAAGGCACCAGATGGGCCTTGTCATAGCGCCCCAGCGGGCTGCCCTGGGGATCGAGAAGATAGGCGCTGTTGAAGTAGGCCCGGCCGGCGTCATTCATACGAACGGCCGGACTGCCGATGATATGGGCGCTGCCGGTATGGCGCACACCCCGTTGGACCATGCGGGTCAAGGCCTGGTTGTGCAGCAGATAAAACGGGGTGGCGGTTTCCGGCCAGACGATGAGATCTGGCTTTTGCGAACGCAGTTGTCCGGATAGTTGGATGTATTGTTTGGTGGAGGTAATTTGAAAGGCCGGGTCCCATTTTTCGGCCTGGGGAATATTACCCTGGACCAGACCCACTTTGAGTGTGGGGGCCTCGGTGCGCAGGCGCTCAATTTGTTTCAGACGGAAGTGCCCATAGCTCAGGGTCACCAGCAGGCCAAACACCGCCAGCAGCATCCCACACAAGGCCATCGTTTTAGAGATCGGCATGCCCTGCCAGGATTTACCGGCACGGAACAAAATCACGAAGAAGAGGGTCGCATTGAAAAGGACGATCAAGGCGGATAGTCCATAGACCCCCCAAACATCGGCGCTTTGAATCAGGGTCAGCCAGCGGTATTGAGAGTGCCCCAGGTAGCCCCAGGTGAAGCCGGTCAAAACAAAGCTGCGCAGGTATTCCTGGGCGGTCCAGAGCAGGGGGATCAATACCAGGGCGCGCACAGGCGTGCGGCCGAGATAGACGATCAGGGCGCTGAAAAGCGCCGTGTACAGACTGATGTAGGTGCAGAAAAACAACAGGATGCCAATGGCCAGATACATGGGGAGATGGCCATAGGTGCTGATGGTGTGGGCCAGCCAGTAGAGAAGGCCCAACGCATGCACCAGGCCGCCCAGCCAGCCCAAGCGTAACCCGTCCGGTACCGAAACGTCCCGCAAGGCCAGCAGCAGGGGAATCAAGGCCACCCAGGCCATCCAAAACCATCCCGTGCGGGGGAAGGCGGACGTTAACAAAACACCCGCAAGAATCGATAGAAATAGCTTGGAACGGTCGATGGGTCTGGTCATGGTCAATTCAGCCAATCCGCTCGACCTGAAGTGCCCGGTGCCTTGTACTGGCCCCTGTGCGTTGAGCGGCCATAAAAAAACCTCACCCCTTGGGGAAGGTTCTGGGATACGTGTCTCGGGGCGGCGAATGCGTCCTTCGACAGAGAACGGAATTATCAGGCAAGCATCCGGCGCCTGTCAATTCTTTTTTGCGCGGGTCCTTGGCGAAGCCATGGCTTGGATCGGGTAGGGACAGCGGACGGGTAGGGACGACCGATGGGATGGTGGGACGGAGGTGCCCCCCATGTACGATCGCGACAAGGGCCTATAACGCGAAGAGGCCGCCGATTAGACCCCGCAGCGATCCGTCGTGCGGCGATGACGGCCCTTGACGTCGTCAAAGAAGCATTCGCGATAGCACGCATCGCAGTACTGTTTGCTGTCGGCGCTTAGGATGTGTTGCGGTGCGGCGATGGTCTTCCCGCAGACATTGCAACGGCGGTCGTTTTTGCGCAGGGCCGCCGACAATCGGACGGAGGCGTTATTGTTGGTGGTCATGTCGTTTTCTCCCGATGGGTTGCAGGGCATTCGAAACACCGTCCATCCGCCGGAGGTGTCTTCCGCAACACTGTGCTGGTTATGCCTGCGCGGCTTTTGGTCCTTGCCATCGTCGTGGATTTGAAATTCGTGCGTCCTGTGGCGACATTGCACCAGGACACCTCATATTGACTTGGACGGATTCGTCCATAAACAGTTACCAAGAATCGTGCCAAGGTTCCCTCCGCGCCCAAAAGCAACGGCAACAGAGCAACAACAGGCGACAGGAGCGATCGTGTAGACCGGGTACCGAACGATATGATGACAAAAATGTATGAATACACCCCCAATAATTTCAATATTGTTGTTTACAGATCAAAAAATAGGCTTGCAGCGCGCCCCGGATTCAGGCAAAAATAAACTCCTTTTTGGCGTGGCAGGACCTCGGGGTATTGGCTAGGGATCCCTTGGGGGAACCTTGGCAACAGCCCCGGAAACGAGGGAGGTATGGCATGCGTATCCGCCAGGTATCGGTGTTCATGGAAAAAGCGTTGGAGCGTTTCCGGGAGATTACGGAACTATTTCGGGACGCGGGCATCAATATTCGCGCCCATTCCCTGGTCGGGCACATCGACACCCCGTACAAAATCCTGCGCATGATCGTGGATGATACCGACAAAGCCGTACCCGTGCTCAAGAATCGGGGCCTCAGCGTCAAAGTCGATGCTGTTCTGGCCGTTGAGGTGGACCACCGCACCGGGGGGCTATGTCGCATTCTGGAGATTCTGGATGCCGAGGGCCTGGAATTGCGCTATACCTATGCCGCTGCGCATGATGTTTGTCAGAAGGCCGCCATGGTTTTAAGTTTTGACGATCTCGACCGCGCCGTGGCGGCACTGACCGATAAAGGCGTTGCTTTGATTGCCTCCGAGCAATTCTGACCCCCGTGGCCGGGAAAACGTCGAACCGGCGGGTCGCAAAAAAAGAGGGCGACCGCTCGCGGCGGTCGCCCCCATTGCAAGGAGGTTGGAAAAGATACCAGCAAGCGTTCTGGCCAAACGCTCATCATTGTTATCGGCCTTTGCGGCGAACACTTTAGGGATTCACGTGACGACCAAATATTCGGAAATTGTCGATATCATTCTGGCGGCCCGCGGTGATGCCGTAGGGGTTGCCTTTCGTGAGCTCGATTGCGGTTGCGCCCGCTTATGCGGTGTCTCACGCAAAGGCCGCCCCGTCGGTGAAGTTTATAACCTCTCCGGACAGCCGGCCACGCGCAACCTGGAGCCGCTGGTGTGTTTGAAGTGCTACCGTGAGCAGCGTTTTGCGGTTGGGCGTACGGCCCATCGGGGAATCCTCTGGGCCGAAGATGCCGGCCGGCAAACCGACGGTGAGCAGCGCGCCATGATCATGCATGCGGTCTTCGGAGACGACTTCCCGCAGTGACCGCCCCCGCCCTCCACCAGCGAAGATGGGCAGCGATGCCCTGGTTCTGTGTTTAGGGCGGCCTCCGTTTGCGGACGCCTGATGCTTGCGTCGCTGGTCTTGGTTGGCCGTCCGCGCCTCCGATGTATGGTCAAT
>JASFFM010000075.1:0-13298 GCA_050124295.1 Desulfobacterales bacterium
GATCGATTGCGCGCCTGCCTTTGGATTCTCCGAATGATTCCGGCTTGCTGGTCGGCGTTAAATCGGCGGGTTAGGTTGCGTCCCATGGCGAGAGGGTAAAACAAGCCCGGTCGCTACAAGCGAACCCCTGGCATGTTCGACAAGGACCAGGCCTGCGTTTCTTTGCCATGAGGATGCCCTGCCTAAAGCGCCTTCGCCATCGTTCGGCGAACGCACCCGGAATAGAAGTGGACGGCACCCGGCGCACGCGCGACCCCAAGGGATGGTCCGATGAATTTAATGGTGTTCGAGGCCATGGGCTTCCTTGAAACGGTGCCATTCGGCATGACCAATATGATCGTCTCCATCGGCATCCACGAGGTCGAAGGCGGTCTCATCGGCCTGCGGAAAATAGGCCCTGAATTCTTCACGGGTGACCCGATCATCACCATTACGATCCAGGTTACCGAAATGCGCATTATAGGCTGCCGGATCCGACATGGATGCAGGATGGGGTGGGTTGCTCGAGTGGCAGGCGGCCATCAGAATGACCCCACTGAGGATACAGGCGATTGGGATGATACGCATGAAAATATCCTTTTTTTAGGGTTGCCAAGGCTCGGAAAGTGCTGGTGGGGCGGCAGTTTCTGAGCTGCCGGAAATATTAAGACCACCCGGATCGCCGTCAAGGGGCTGGCAAACGCAATTGACGGGATGGGCCAGCGACAGGATTCGATATTGCAGTGCCGGGACCAAAAATGTAAAACGATCGCTAGGATCCTCGCGGGTCCATTGTTTGGGGAGTGGTCTGTCGTCACCCGAGCTCATCGAAAGGAGAGATCACGTTGGTGATCAAAACGGCCGAAGTGTCTGCACTCGGAAAGAATTACAGTGGTACCGTGCAATTGCGGTTGACGAAAGAATTCGATGGTTGGACGTATCGCGTGGAGGGCATGACAGAGGACGATTTTACCCTGACCTGGCGCGCCAGATCACCAGAAGGCGCCTCCCGGAAATTGCAGGATGTCTATGATCCGCAAACCTGGCAGCTGACGATCAAGGAAACCGAATAATGGTTGGCAATCATAAGCCCCCCGCTCCGGGGGAATCCCGCTCGATCTATGCGCGCCACATCGACATCATCGGATTTCCAATGGATCTGGGGGCCAACCGCCGCGGGGTGGATATGGGTCCCTCCGCCCTGCGCATTGCCGGCCTGGAAGAGAAACTGACCGCCCTGGGCTACCAGGTTCACGACCAGGGGGATGTCGTCATCGGCATCAAAGAGTGTCAGCGTATCGGCAACCCCAAGCTCAAGTACATGCAGGAAATCGTTCGCACGGCTGAGATCCTCAGCAACCAGGTCGAAAAATCATTGGAAAAGGGTCATCTGCCGCTTTGCATCGGGGGCGATCACTCCATGGCCCTGGGATCGATCACCGGCGTTGCCGCTTACTGCCGCAGGCAATCACGCACCTTGGGGGTGATCTGGTTGGATGCCCATGCCGATGCCAACACGGAGAAAACGACCCCTACCGGGAATATTCACGGGATGGTGGTGGCCGCCCTCCTGGGTTTGGGCCATCCTGAACTGACGCACATCGGGGCGTTTACACCCAAACTGGATCCGCGGCAGTTTGCCATTATCGGTGTGCGGAGCATCGATCCGGCCGAGAAGGACGGCATCCGCAAGCTGGGTGTGCCGGTCTACACCATGACGGACGTCGATCGCCGCGGCATGGATGCGGTGATGAGCGATGCGCTGGAGGATATGCAAAACGCCGACCACATCCACGTCAGCCTCGATCTGGATTGTGTCGATCCCGCCGAGGCGACTGGGGTGGGAACGCCGGTTAGCGGCGGTTTGACCTACAGGGAGGCGCATCTGTGCATGGAGACCCTCGCCGATCAGGGTGGATTGCATTCCATGGATGTTGTGGAAATCAACCCGATTCTGGACATTCGCAATCAAAGTGCACAATTGGCAAGCGATTTGGTGGCCTCGGTCATGGGGCAGAGAATTCTCTGACAGCGGCGGTTTAGCCCCCCTGGCTGGCCCAAGGTGGTGGACGCATCGCGCATCATGTGAGGGCCGAAGGGCTCTTCCCTTGCGGTGATGCCTTCCCCGCGAAGCCCAATCCATCCTGATGGGCTAAATCGCAGGGACCATCACCTTAACGACGACCAAAGAGAGGATGCACCAATGCTGGAGCAATTTGCCATCGCAGCCGAAGATCTTCGCCATACCTGCGACCCCGCCCAATTTGATTTCCAGGACACATCCGAGGTGCCGCCCCTGGCCACTGTCATCGGACAGGAGCGTGCCGTTCAGGCCATCGATTTCGGCCTCAATATGAAAAGCGCCGGCTACAATATTTTCGTCACCGGGCTGGAGGGCACTGGCAAATCGACCATTGTCGGGGATATCGTCGGTCGGTACGCTCAACAACAAACCCGCCCCGATGACTGGTGTTTGGTGAACAACTTCCAGGATGAGTACCGTCCGATTGCCATTGCCGTGCCTGCCGGACGCGCCTTGGCGCTCTCCAAACGCATGGCCAAACTGGTCTCGGATCTGCGCACGGCGCTGCCCAAGATTTTTGCGGACAAGGAATTCCTGGATCGCCAGGCGCGGCTGCAGGAGAAATATGCCCGCGCCCAGGAAGCGTTGTTTCATAGCCTGGAAACCGAGGCGGCCCAAAAAAACCTGCGCATCAACCGGACCAAAATGGGTTTTCAGACCCTGGCGCTAAAAAACAACCAACCCATCACGAAAGAAGAATTTGCCGCCCTGCCCGAAACCGAACAGACCCGAATCAAGGAGACCATCCGTAATTTTCAGTCCGTTCTTGAAGACACCGAGCTCAAGACCAGCGAGGTTGTCCAGCAGCACCAGTCAGACTTGGAGCAGTTGATGCAAGAGGCTGCGCTCTTTGTCATCCGCAGCCGCTTGAATGTGGTGCGCAGCGCATTCGAAGGTTGCCCCGCGGTGATGAAATACCTGGATCAGATCCAGGAAGACATGCTCGAAAATATCAATTATTTTCTTCCTGCCAAGGATGACGCCGGAGGGCGGAATGCCAACGATCATCATTTCGGCGGGTTCAGTTTCAAGCGTTATGTCGTCAATGTTTTGGCCGATCGGCAGACCCTGCAAGGCGCGCCGGTTATTATGGAACCCAATCCGACCTATCGGAACGTCTTCGGACACATCGAAAAGCGGGCTTACATGGGCGGGGTGAAAACCGATTTCTCGATGGTCCAGGGGGGTGCCCTGCTGCGTGCCAACGGTGGTTATCTGATCATGGAAATCGAATCGCTGATGATGAACCCGCTGGTTTGGGAGGCCCTCAAGCGGGCCTTGCAGACCAAACTGCTCAGTATTGAGGATATGGCCTCGGAAATGGGCTATGGCGTGACCTCACTGCGCCCGGAGCCCATTCCGCTGGATGTCAAAGTCATTCTCCTGGGCAATTATACCATCTTTGAAACCTTGCAGAATCATGATTCCAAATTTGACAAGATTTTCAAGGTGCGGGCTGATTTCGACTCCCAAACCAACCTGTCGGCGGAAACGGTCCAGCTCTACGCCCGCTTTATCGCCCGTACCTGTCGGGAGGAACGTCTGCGGCCTTTTACCGCCCGGGGCGTGGCGGCGATGGTCGAATTCAGCGCCCGCTTCACCGCCGACCAGAAGAAGCTGTCCCTGCGCTTTGGCCCCATGGTCGGCATTCTCAAAGAGGCCGATTATTGGGCGCGTAAAAAGGGCGCCCCGGTGATTAGCGAGGACCACATTCGTGTGGCCATTCATAAACGCCGTTTCCGATACAATCTCTACGAAGAGAAGATGCGTGAAGCCTTCGAGAACGACCGTGTGCTGCTCGATGTCAAGGGGGAGCGCATCGGCCAGGTCAACGCCCTGGCCGTCTACCAGATGGGGGATATCGCTTTCGGTCGGCCGAGCCGCATCACCGCGGAAATTTTCATGGGTAAGTCGGGCATCGTCAATATCGAGCGGGAAGCCGATTTAAGCGGCCGCACGCATGACAAGGGCGTGATGATCCTCAGCGGCTATCTGGGACGTACCTTCGCGCAACAGGCGCCCCTGGGCATCGCTATCAGCCTGACCTTCGAGCAGAGCTACGGGCCGGTGGATGGCGACAGCGCCTCTTCCACCGAGCTTTATGTCATCCTCTCGAGCCTGGCGGATTTGCCGATTCGACAGGGTATCGCCGTGACCGGTTCGGTCAACCAGAAGGGTGAAATCCAGGCCATCGGCGGCGTGAACCAGAAGATTGAAGGCTATTTCGAGGTCTGCCGCCAGAAAGGACTTACCGGTTCCCAGGGGGTGATCGTTCCCCGGGCCAACATCACCAACCTGATGCTCAACAAAGAGGTCGTGAATGCGGTGCGCGAGGGCCAATTTCATGTCTACCAGGTCGCCGACATTACCGAAGGCATTGAAATATTGACCGGCCTGCCGGCCGGCAGCGCGGACGACAACGGGGTTTTCCCGCCCGATACCGTCTATGGCCGAATCCAGGCCAAGCTGAAAACGTATCTTGAGCGCGCCCAGATTTTAAACCGTGCCGCCCATAAAAAATCTGACGATCGATGAGGACATGTGGGGGCAGATTGGCGCGCCTGCTCGACGGCCATAAAAAGCTTTATCAAATGGGCGAATTCGTTTAAAAACGGTTAGGAGACCGAAATGGTCTCCGGCAAACGGATCGTCCCAGACGCTTTCCGCCGACGCATTTCCATCGATCACCCTGAAAACGAAGGAATCTTCTGACCGGGACGACGGAGACGATATGAACCGCGACAGCTATATTGAATCCCTGCGATCGGAATTGCTCGCTCTGGTCGAAGAGCACCTTACGCCTGTGGCCATGCGCTACGGATACAGTGAGGTGCCGCTGGAAGCCAATATCAAGTGGCGTCCATTGGTGTTGGTCCTTGGAAATTACTCATCCGGTAAATCGACCCTGATCAACGATTTTCTGGGCATGAAGATCCAGGCCACCGGGCAGGCCCCCACGGACGACTCGTTTACCGTCATCACCTTCGGTGAGCCGGAGGCGGAAGCCGATGAGGGCGGGGTTCGGGTGGTGGATACCCGGGACGGCAAGTTTCTACTCAACGATCCCGAATATCCCTTCGAGACCTTGAAACGCTACGGCCAGCGGTTTGCCGCCCATTTCAGGCTTAAAAAAGTCAATTCGCCTTTTCTTGAAAATTTGGCCATCATCGATACACCCGGCATGCTGGACAGTATCACCGAGCGGGATCGGGGTTACGACTACCAGGAAGTGATCGGCGACCTGGCGCAAATGGCCGACCTCGTGCTGGTGCTCTTCGATCCTCACAAAGCCGGCACGGTGCGCGAGACCCACACCAGCCTCAGGGACACCCTTCCGGCGAAAACCTTTGAAGACCGCGTTCTATTCGTGCTCAACCGCATCGACGAGTGCGCCTCCTTGATCGATTTGTTGCAGGTTTATGGCACCTTGTGCTGGAACCTCTCCCAGATGACCGGCCGCAAAGACATCCCGCCGATCCACCTAACCTATTCACCGCACGTCATGTCGACGCCACCGGGCGAGTTGGGGCGCGATCTCGACTATCTGCACTACCTGGACAACCAGCGCATGGAGCTCAAGGAAGCGGTCCTCCAGGCCCCCCGCTTCCGTCTGGATAACCTGGCCACCTTTGTGGAGATGCACGGTGAAAGACTTTCCCACCTGCTGGAGGCCCTCCTAAGCTACGGTGTGCAGGCCAGGAAGTTTCGTATCAAGCAGGTCTTTATAGGATTGCTCATCGGCCTGCTCACCGGCGGGCTGACGGCCGCCGGGCTGGTTGCAGGGGGGCTGCTCGCGCCGGAACCCTACCTGCTGGGCGCGCTCGGGAGCGGGGTCGGGCTGCTTGGTTTCGTCCTCTGGTTGGGTACGATCGGACGCTGGTTGCAGCGGCGTTTTCACCGGGAGCAGCTGCGTCAGCTGGACCGGTTGACGCCCTTGCGCAATCAGACGCGTCGCGACAGTTGGCAGTCCGTGCGTGATCTGGTGTATGTGACCTTGAAGCGGTCGGAAGGTCGCATGACCCTCAAGCAGATCAGGGCCGAGTATCAGGCGGTGTACCGCGTCTATCAGGAGGGGGCCAAAGACATACGGGAGGCTTTGAATGAACTTTCATCGCTGGACGGCAAAGAAATGCCGCCCTGGGCCGAAGACAAGGCCAAAGATGCCGGCCGTGCCTTTCCCTATGCCGAATTGACCCGCGAAGGCTGAAAGGATCCCGGTCCCCGGTAGCGGGGCCATACCCCGCCGCGTAACCCTTGACCCGTCATCGCCGATGCCGGCGATCTGTCTTCCCGCCCATGACCTGACAACACGCCCTGCGCCAATCATCGGCCTTCAGCCTTTTCAGCGCGATGCCAACAGCATCGATGCGGCGATGGTTTTGGCATCCCGAATGGCGCCCGACCGTATCATTGCCAGAATTTCATCGAAAGGAAGTGCTTGAGTTTCGAGGATTTCATCGGGGTCCAGGTTCTGTTTGACCGGCTGGAGTTCTTCCGCCCGGAAAAGATGAATCGTTTCATCCGAATAGGCCGGCAGGGGGGCGATACGACCGAGTTCATGCCACCGGGCCGCGCGGACACCGATCTCTTCCCCCAATTCACGCTGGGCGCAGGCCAGGGGAGATTCCCCCGTCTCGATGGTGCCGGCCGGAATTTCCCAGATGGTGTCGTCGATGGCGTAACGGTACTGGCGGATCAAGAGGATATGGCCGCTGGCGGTCACGGGCACAATCGCCGCCGCGCCGGGATGGCGGATGACATCCAGCGTGGTTTCGATGCCATTGGGGAGGGTGACACGGTCGCGTCGAAGGGCGAACACGCGTCCCTCGTGAACGAGCTTGGACTCCATACAGTGGGTTGACATGCCGCTCCCTTCATCACGGACGGGTTGACGATGCTTGGGCCTTCGTGCAATGCCTTTCGCCAAAGGGACTATCGGTGGTAAGAAGGCCTGCTGTCAAGCGCGTCGACGGCCAACGGGCGCAAGGCGCCCGTTTTGGGGACCTGGTTTGACGATTTTGATCCCAAGCCTCATGTTAACGTCTTAACCGGCGCACGTGGCCCCGCGCCCGATGCGTCCATTGGTGGGGAATTCTGGTATGCAACGACAAGCCTTGGCCATTGTGACGATCTTGATGGCCTATGGCGGACTGCTGGGCTGTAGGGTCATTTCCGGTGCGATGATGGACGAAGCCCTGCGCGATGTTCATTTCAGCCAGCTCACCCAAGACCCGTCCGCCTTTCGTGGTCAAACCGTGATCCTTGGCGGCCATGTGATCGAGGTGCGCAATGAAGCCCAAGAGACCCTCATGCTGATCTTGCAGACCCCTTTAGGCTTTGGCCAGCAGCCGCTGCCACCCGATCGGTCGGGAGGGCGTTTTATGGTTCGGCACGAGGGGTTTCTGGATCCCGAAGTATTCGCCAAAGGCCGCACCATTACCGTGGCGGGGCAGGTGACCGGTGTCACCCGGGAAGCCATCGATCATGATCCCTATGACTATGTGATCCTGACCGCCCGCGAAATCTATCTCTGGGAACGGTATGAGGACCTTTACCCTTACGGTTATCGATCGCCCTTTTATGACCCCTGGTATGACCGGCGACCCTGGTACCGCCATCGCTACCGGTAAATCGAAAGCGCTTTCAAGCGCGGTTTGCGCCTCGCTTGTGGGCTCCCTCGACCATGACAGGTGATGGCGACCAGAACACCATCGATTGGAGGAAATCCCATGACGACCCTGGAAGAAGCCCTTAAGACCGCCCTGCGCTACGAGGCCCGCATCCGCGACCTCTACCGGGAGGCCGCCGATGGAACCCAGGACCCCAAGGGTAAGCAGGTGTTCCAAGCGCTGGCCGATGACGAGCAGCGGCATATCGACTATCTCGAGGCGAAACAGACCCAGTGGCACGAGGAAGGGCGTATCACCCCGGATTCTCTGACCTCTCTCATCCCCGCGCCGGCGCTGTTTGCCGCTCAACTGCAAGATCTGAAACAGACCATGGCCCGCGAGGACCGTGGGGATGAGAAGCGGATGCTGAGCAAAGCGTTGCAGGTGGAAGTTGAAACCAGCGCCTTCTATCGCCAGTTGGTGGGGAAGATGACGGGGGATGCCCGGGCCATGTTTGCGCGGTTTCAGGAAATCGAAGATGGTCACATCGCCGCCGTCCAGGCGGAGCTTGATTATATCAGCCATACGGGGTTCTGGTTCGACTTTCAGGAATTCGACATGGAACATTGACGGATCCCTGACAAGATCCACCATGGTGATGGGCTTTCCAAGCTGCCGCGACCTGCAACGGCTGCCATCGCGGGATCGTTGGAAGCCTTCGCGAAACCAATCTTCATGTTCGCCGAGCGGGCGCGCGGTAATCAAAACGCTTCGCCGATGGGATGCCAGGTGCGTATCCCAATGTTGAGATCGAGCATCGGTAGCCATATCATCAGGCCCAGGCCGCCGCAGTGCCGCCGATAACGCCATCGGGCTTCAGACGGAGATTTGCAAAGGTTTTTGGTTATGGGCTACCCTTCGCTCGGGCATCGTATCCATCGGGGCAGGATGACCAAAGCCATCATCGAACCGGGTGGTTCTTGGATGCCGCGTTTGCCTTGGGCGGCTAATCGCACCCGCTGTTTACAGGTGTCCATCCGATAAGCGCGATCGGGCCTCGATAACGGATCCTCATCCTTCCCCACGGTTGCGATCGGACGTCACATCCTCGTCAGGGGGCATTTATCATTAATCCAATAAATTAGCTATTATAATCTATACAATTGAATTAGTTGATAATTTATAGAATTTAAAAAGGCCAGATGAAGTTGTCCGTGGGGTATATCCCCGCGATCGTCAGTTGATAAACGAACGGGTTGGGCAACGGGGCGGCCCATCCTTGCGGTCGGTGATCCGAGGCCCTCCCCATCCATGACCGCCAAACCCAGCCGGAAGCCAAAGCCATCCCCTTTGCCGAGATGCATGATGGCATCGCGCCGGACACCCATTCCTCCGACAAATGGTGTTTGACCCTGGCCCCTTCCTTACCCCCGCCCAATACCCGATAGGGGATACCCAACGGCCGACAGCACGGTTGCAAATACTTGGACGGGCTCCTCCCGTTTCGCACGACCGACCCTTGACACTTAAGCTGTTTTTTTATAATAGCCCTTCTTTGGCCTTCTAAACGAGGGTGTTCATTCCTGCGGCGCAGAAAAAGACGTCGGTATCGCATCGCATCCGGCGGTTTGAAGGAGATCATATGGCAGCGTCCGTTCAAGCGTTTGGGGGTAGTGGAACTTTCAAACATGGTGTCCATCCTCCCGAGCGGAAACATTTTTCCGAAAATCTTCCCATCGAAGTGGTGCCCAGTCCGCAAAAAGTCCTCCTGCCCATGCTTCAGCACGTGGGGGCCCCCAGCGTCCCCGTGGTCAAGGCCAAAGACGTGGTGGCCATGGGTGACCTGGTTTGTAAAAGCGGTGGCTTTGTTTCCGCCCCGCTGCACGCGCCGATAGCCGGCAAGGTTTTGAAATCGGCCGTTACGACGCTGCCCAACGGACGGCATGTGCAGGTTCTGCCGATCAAGGCCGAGGGGGAGCAGTTGGAAGGCCAGGCCCTGATGGATGATATTCTGGGCGGGGACTGGCCCTTGGATCAGTTGGCACAATTTGACCGCCAGACCATTACCGATGCCATTGCCAAGGCCGGCATTGTCGGTCTGGGCGGGGCCGCTTTTCCGGCCCATGTGAAATACACCCCCAACGACGAAAAACCGGTCGATACGGTCTTGATCAACGGCTGTGAATGCGAGCCTTATCTCACCCCGGATTATCGCGTCATGCTGGAGGCGGCCCCGGCCGTGATTGCCGGTGCGATCCTTGCCGGTCGCGCCGCCGGCGCACGGGATATCATCATTGGGGTGGAGGACAACAAACCCGAGGCCGTCAAGGTTTTAAAACAGACCGCTAAGGGTACCGAGGTTAAGATCGTCGTCGTGAAAACCAAATATCCCCAGGGCAGCGAAAAACAGCTTATCATGGCGGTTCTCAAGCGCGAGGTGCCCTTGGGGGGACTGCCGCTGGATGTCGGCGTGGCCGTCAGCAATGTGGGCACCGCCACGGCCATCGCGCGTGCCGTTCTGCGCGGCAAACCTTTGACCCATCGGGTTGTCAGTGTCACCGGCAGCGGCATCCGCCAGCCGAAAAACCTGCTGGTGCCCATCGGCATCCCCTACCGCGAGTTGATTGATTATTGCGGAGGGCTGACGGAAGATGCGGCCCGGATCATTTCCGGCGGCCCCATGATGGGGTTTGCCTTTGCCAATCTGGATGCCCCGGTGACCAAGGGTACCAGTGCCATGACGGTTTTGACCGCCGCCGATGTTCGCAAGGCCGAGGAAACGGCCTGCATTCGCTGCGGCCGATGTGTGGATGCCTGCCCCATGAACCTGGTGCCCACCAAGATTGCCCTGGCCAGTCGGGCCAAGGATGTGGACCTCGCCCAGGCCTACCACATCATGGCCTGTTTTGAATGCGGGTCCTGTGCCTTTACCTGTCCGGCCAGCATCCCTCTGGTGCAGTTGGTGCGCACCGGCAAGGCCCAGGTGATTGCCAGTCAACGCCAATAAAAGGGCGATCCTAACGCCTGTCCACGGCACCGGGACAGACGATGGACCAGGTTGCCCTGACCGAATAACCTTTACGCTTGCCAACGGATTATTATGATGGAAAACGCTCGCATCATCGCCTCCCAAACCCCGGTCGCAGCGCCCGTGATCCACGTATCGCCGTCACCGCACCTGTCCAACCAGGCCCTGACGACGCAGCGCATCATGCTGGACGTGGTCATCGGCCTCCTGCCGGTGGTGGCTATGGCCCTCTACGTGTTTCGGATGTACGCGGTCAAGCAGCTGGGTATCTGTGTGATCAGTTGCCTGGCCGCCGAGGCGCTGTTTACCAAAATGCGCGGCCGTGCTCTGCCCCTGAAGGACTGTTCCGCCCTGGTGACCGGCATTATCCTGGCCCTTTCACTGCCTGGCCCGGCCCCTTGGTACGTGGGCTTTATCGCCTCCTTCGTGGCCGTTGGCATTGGAAAAACGATTTTCGGTGGGGTGGGGATGAACTTGTTTAACCCGGCCATGGTCGGACGGGCCTTTGTCATGATCGCCTTTGCCAGTGCTTTGGCCGCCGCCGGCTACCAGGATACGGGCAGTACCATTGATGCGGTCACCCAGGCGACCCCGCTGGATACGTATAAACAGACCGGTGTGGCGGCCCCCTTGTGGGCCCTGTTCTTCGGATTGACCAACGGCTCCCTGGGTGAAACCAGTGCCCTGGCCTGTCTGCTGGGCGGCATCTACCTGTGTGTGCGTCGGTCGTCTTCCTGGGAAATTCCGCTGGGCGTCATCCTTGCGGCAGCCGTTTTCGGCGGCCTGGCCAATCTGACCAACCTGGATGCCGATTGGACCGTGCTGCATCACCTGCTGGGTGGCTCGATGCTCTTCGGCGCTTTTTTCATTGCCACCGATCCGGTTTCCAGTCCGATGACACCGAAGGGCAAATTCATTTTCGGCCTCGGCGTCGGCGCGCTCATTATGCTGCTGCGGCTGTTTAGCGGTTATCCGGAAGGCGTCATGTTTGCCGTTTTGCTGATGAATTCCCTGACGCCGCTGATCAACCGCTGGACAATCCCCAAGCCGTTGGGGGCGCAGTGACCGATGGGTCGGCCCGCGTGGCTGCCGGCTGGGCTGTTTTCAACGCGAGACCATGAGGAGGAAATAGGTTCGGCATGACAGAAAACGTGAAAACCAACTTCATATCGCAGGCCTGGCTGGTGCTTTCCCTGGCCATTTGTTTCGGGGCCATGTTGGCCGGCATGCAGATCGCCCTGGGCCCAACCATCGAGGCCAATAAGGTCAACGAAACCCTCGAGCGGGTGCCGGTGCTCGTTTTTGGCGCGGCGCATGCCACCGAACTCTCCCAGAGTGGTCTGGAGATCAACCCACTGACCGTGGGGGTCGAAAAAGCCGGTAAAACCGTTCGCTACAATGTCTACGAAACCAAATCCGACGGCAATCTGGCGGGATGGGTGACCAAAAGCGCCGGTCAGGGCTATGCCGATAAAATCGAAATCTTGATCGGTTTTGATCCAGGGATGGAAAAAATTACCGGCCTGTTCGTGCTGGACCAGAAAGAAACGCCCGGACTGGGAAACAAGATCTTGGAGGAGGCCTGGCGCAGTCAGTTTTTAGACAAACCCACCGGCACGGCGCTGATGCCTGTCAAGGGCCAATCGACGGCCGCCCATGAGATCGATGCCATTACCGGTGCGACCATATCTTCCAAAGCGGTGACCGACATCGTCAACACCGCGGTGGCCGACCTGCGCCAGCCGCTGGCGGCCAAAGCCAAAGGACAATAGTGATGGCTGATCTACCCACTGCATCCGAACGCTTTATTCAGGGCATTTTGCCCGAAAATCCGGTCTTCCGCCAATTATTGGGCCTCTGCCCGACATTGGCGGTCACAGCCAACATGAAATCGGCGCTGACCATGACGGGGGCGGTGCTATTCGTGCTCTTCTGCGCCAACGTGATCACCAGCCTGATTCGCGATTTGCTCAAGCCGCATCTGCGGATCGTCGTATTCACCCTGACCATTGCCACCTTCGTGACCATCGCGGACCGGTTTCTGGCGGCCTATCTCTATCAAATGAGCAAGACCCTGGGACCCTATATCCCGCTGATCATCGTCAACTGCATCATCATCTGCCGTTGTGAGGTCTGCGCCTCGAAGCAGTCCGTCTTTGTCGCCGGCGCGGACGCCATCGGGCAGTCCATCGGGTTTGGCCTGGCCATCTCGGCCATTGCCGCGGTGCGTGAAATCCTGGGCACCGGCAATTTCTTTGATATCCCGGTTTTGCCGGCAGCCTGGCCCGACTGGGTGGTTATGGTGCTGCCCCCGGGTGCCTTTCTGACCTTCGGTCTGCTGATTGGACTTGTCAATTGGTACGAGACCGTGCGGGCGTCGCGCACGGCCCGCGAAGTTTTAAAACCTGCTAAGAACGAGGCATCGTGATATGGCCTACCTGATCGATATTATTCTGATCGCCCTCGGGGCGGCGCTGATCAACAATTTTGTGCTGCATTATTTCGTCGGGATTTGTCCCTTTGTGGGGGTATCCCGTCGCATCGACATGGCCTTTGGCATGGGTTGTGCGGTGACCTTCGTGATCACCATCGCCGCCTT
>JASFFM010000076.1:0-13076 GCA_050124295.1 Desulfobacterales bacterium
TGCAGTATAGATCAAACAATAGGGGTCGTCTCCGGCGACTTGAAAGTCACCCAAGCTCCCCGCCCCGTTATTGGCCTCCGTGGAAATCGTCTCCAAAGGGGTTTGGTTTGCAGGAAAGTCGGTGCCGGTGGCCAGGCTTTCAACCGTCCCGGCGTGGGCCTGATCAAAAAAAATCCAGGACGGTGATGCATCGCTGAGAATGTGGTGAAGTTCTTCCGCGGCCAGACGCCAGTTCATGGGAACCAGGATGGCCCCCAAGCGGGCCGTGGCGCCCATCACGAGGAAATAGGCCTTGCTGTTGTTGGCCAGGATACCGACACGATCGCCCTTTTTGAGCCCCTTCCCGGCCAGCGTGCGGGCCAAGGCCGTTGTTTGTTCCACCAGTTCGCGGTAGGTCATTGGCCCGCTGTCGTCTTCAAGGGCCGGGTGATCACCGTACAGAGATGCACTGCGCTGAAAAAGATCGTAAAGGGTTAAATCGTACATGGGCAATCTCCTTCCGATGGCCGGTTGCCTTTGGATTGGGGTGGCGAGAAGGCTCTGCGTTTGAGACCGTGCAGGCCGGTCTCCCGGATGGTTGGGGGCCACGGATGCCGTTTTGAGGCCCCAGGCCTGATATGCCCATCGCCCTGGATGTCAAGATACCACCGAATGCCAATACAATTGGCGAACTATACCCACAAGCACGAGGGGCATGCAAGCTCAATGCGCGCTGCCTGTTGGCATCTGGGCCTATGCACGGGTCCCTTCACGGGCCATGGGGGTCGACATCCCAGCGCCATGTTTTGACACAAAGTGAGTTATCTGTTACATTTCAGGCAATATCAAACGCCCTACAGGGCTTTAAGACGGATTTTCATCCGTTCGTCGATTACGGCTGTCGAAGACAAAGGTACGGATTTTTCCGATAGACGGCGGCAGAAATCACGCTGGGATAGCGAATGCGTCTCGGCAGGTCGATGAAGGCATGGGTTGAAATGCGTTCGAAGGGCGCAAGTCGGAGTTTGTCATGAAATGCCCGCGATGTGACTATCTGCGCAAACCGGGAGACCGCGAATGCCCTAAATGCGGTATCGACTACGCCTATGTAGAAAAGAAAATGGGCCGTCATCACGAAGGGGCCGACCACGCGCCGAACAACCCTGCCGCTGTGGTAGAATCTGTGGCACCAGCCAAGGAAGAAACCATGCCCGAAACCAATTCTTCTCGATCCGCCCCCATGACCTCGGCGGCCGCGCAGGCGCAAGATAATGAATGCCCAAAATGTGGTTTCGCCAACCCGCAAGCCACCGAGGAATGCCTGCGCTGCGGCATTATCTTTGCCAAATATGAGGCCTACCTGGAAAAAAAACGCCGGGTGGAAGAAGAAACCAACCAGACGACAGACGGTTTGCTGGACCCTGAAACGATTCGTGCCGCTGCGGAAAGCAGTCAACCTGCAGTTAGCGCACCGGTTATGGCCAAGACGGCCTGCCCCCACTGCGGTCAGCGCTATGCAATTCGTGATGACCAACTCGGCATTACCAC
This sequence comes from Desulfobacterales bacterium, assembly GCA_050124295.1. Lineage (GTDB taxonomy): Bacteria > Desulfobacterota > Desulfobacteria > Desulfobacterales > UBA5852 > JABZFP01. The sequence goes on from JASFFM010000076.1 coordinate 1,528, forward strand.
CCGCTGCAAGAAATGCAGTTCCATCTTTAAAATTGAAGCCATCCCCTCCATTTAACGACCCCCATCAGGCTCTGGATAAAAGTCAGCCTTGGGCTTTCGGCCGGCGGGCGTCCTCAGGCCAGACCCAGCACACCGGGAGCTTCTCCGATGTAACCGCCGCCAGATGGCCGTGCCGCAATTGCTGTTCCACCGGCCAGACCCTGCCTTTGTAGGCCAGCGACAGGCGGGAGGGATTCTCGATGGCGATCACCCGGCAGTGACTGAGGCCCTTCAAACCCACCCCGGCGGCTTTCAAGACCGCCTCTTTGGCCGTCCAAAACCGGTAGAAAAGATGCCATTCATCTTCGTTACCCAGCCGCCATTCACCTTGATCGGCAATTTTACGAAAGAGCTTGGAGGAGCGCGGGTGCACAGGCTCAATATCGATACCGAGGGGTCCGGGACCGGCCACACCGGCCACAAAAACGGTTTTGTGGGCCACTGACCAATACCAACCGCTGGAGGGCAAAGGCACGCCCTCCTCGCTTTTTCGCAGGTTTCCCAGCCGGCCCCCCGCGCGGCGAGCCGATTGGCGTGCCGCGGCCCGGGCCAAGCGGCTGAGGGCACGCACACGGCGACGCCCCATCCAGCTTTGGATGGTATCGGGCACGGTCAGAATAACCGGGTGAAGCATTCCTTGGCAGGACTGTTCTTGCATCCTTGGACCTTCGCTGGAATCGATCTTGGGCGGCGGCCCCGGGGGCCACCCCGATTTTCAGCAGAAAGTGTTTCCGTCTAGGCCTGCGGATCAGGGCCCCCGTCCCCGCTGTCATCGTCCCCCTGCGGAAATGGTGTCGCGCGGCGGGATAAGATCAAACGATACGCTTTGCGTCGCGAGAGGCCATAGGCGGCGGCAATTTCGCGGGCCAGGGCGGAATGGCTCTGGCGGCCGTCCCGGAGCCCTCGGACAATTGCGTCTTGTATCTGCGGTGCATGCTCGCGCCGCACGCGCTCACATCCCGCCACCAGAAAGGTGATCTCCCCCTTGATGTCCCGGCGGTCGCGCAGTTCCTGGGCCAGCTGCGAGAGCGGTCCGCGCAGAAACTCTTCGTAGCGTTTGGTTATTTCCCGGCCGATAACGGCGAATCGTTCACCCAAAATGTCATGAACCTGTTGGACGAATCGGGCAATACGATGGGGGGATTCGTACCAGATCAGCGTCCGGCTTTCATCGGCCAGGGCCGCTAGCTCGCGCTGCCGCCGGCCCGCTTTGCGCGACGGAAACCCCAAAAACAGAAAGGCATCGGTCGGCAGACCGGCTGCCGACAAGGCGGAGATTGCGGCGGAGGGTCCGGGAATCGGCGAAACCTTGAAGCCCCTCATGACGGCCTCGTGCACCAGAACATAGCCGGGATCAGAGATAGCAGGTGTGCCGGCATCGGATACCAGGGCAATCGATTCGCCCCGGGCCAGATTTTCCAGCAATTCACCGGTACGCCGGCGTTCATTGTGCTCGTGGTAGGAGATAAGGGGCGTTTTAATGCCGTGGTAGGCCAGAAGACGGCCGCTGCGACGGGTATCCTCAGCCGCAATTCGCCCCACAGTCTGCAGGACCTTGAGCGCCCGCAGGGTGATGTCGTCCATATTACCGATCGGCGTGGCCACGACGTATAGTGTACCCGGGTCTGGCGTGCTTTGTTTAACCATAATTCAGACCGAAGGCATTGCGGATAAGATCGATATCGTGGGTCCCCTGGCGGCGCGTCACGGTCACCACGTCAAAACGGGCCTTGACATGCGACTGGGCGGTCTTTTTCAGATAGGCCAAGGCCACTTTGGCTATCTGACGTTGTTTGTGGGCCGTGACCGCCGCCTTGGCCGTGCCGTATCGTTCGGAAGTGCGTGCCTTGACCTCCACGAAAACCAGGGTGTCGCTGTCGCGGGCGATGATATCGATTTCGCCGCTGCGCGTGCGGTGGTTACGGGCGACGATCTTGTAACCTTGCTTTTTCAGAAAGCGGGCGGCCATGGCTTCCGCTTGCTGACCGAATTGCTGCGGTTTATTGAGCATGTCTCTCCCGTTTTAACAATCTGCGGCCTCATGCGGTCGGTGGCCCGGGGCGAACTAGTGCCCTTCGTCCTTTTGCGGCTTGCGGGGCGAAACGCCCTTCACGCCTTTGAAGCTTAGGCGATGAATGGGACAGCATCCGTATTTTTGCACGGCTTCGCGATGCGCGCGGGTAGGATAACCCTTGTTCCGGGCGAAACCGTATTCCGGGTAGCGCAGGTGATACGCCTCCATCAGACGGTCGCGAGCGACCTTGGCCACGATAGAGGCCGCAGCAATCGATACACTGCGGGCATCCCCCTTTGGGATGGCCGCCTGAGGCAGGCTCAAGGCGGTACAGTGTGTTCCGTCAATCAGCAGGTAGTCCGGTGGCGGCGCGAGGTGTTCAACCGCAATGGCCATGGCGAGCAGAGACGATTGGAGAATATTGATGCGATCGATGACGTCTGCGTCGATAAGGCCGACGCCGATGGAGAGCGCATGTCGGCAAATGTATTGATAGGCGGCATGGCGTTTTTTGGGGGTCAGTTGCTTGGAATCATTGATGCCTTCTGTTGGCGCTGCAGGGGGCAGAATGACCGCCGCGGCAACCACCGGTCCGGCCAGAGGGCCTCGCCCCGCCTCATCGACCCCGGCCACGTGTAAATATCCCCGGGCGTGAGCATCGGCTTCAAAACGTTTAAGATCCTGGTGCACGCGTTATCTGTTGCGGGCCTTGCCGGGGCATCTGCTTGTCCGGCCCCCTTTTTTGGCCATGGGGGCCTTGCGTACCCGTTTGGTGCCGTCTAGGCAAGGCCCTTGGCTCGATCACTTTGTGGGCGCGATTAGAAACGGCGCTCCTTGATGCGTGCCGCTTTACCGCGCAATTTACGAAGGTAATAAATTTTAGCGCGACGGACACGCCCGCGGGAGACCACCTCGACCTTGTCGATAATGGGCGAATGGGTCGGGAACACGCGCTCTACGCCAACACCGTAGGACACCTTGCGGACGGTGAAGGTGGCGTTGGTGGTGCCTTTGCGCTTGCTGATGACAACGCCTTGGAAGACCTGAATACGTTCCTTTTCGCCCTCTTTGATCTTGACGTGCACCTTGACCGTATCGCCCGGAGCGAAATCCGGCAGATCAAGCCGCATCATTTCTTTTTCCAGCTGTTTGAGTTTTTCCATGATTAACCCCTATCGTTGTTCCAGTCGTTTGACATTCATGGCCGGTGGGTCATCAGGCGATCCAGCACGATGGCGGCCGCACAGCGAACCGACAAATGATTGTAGCCTTGATGATTCCCAATGGGCTCCAAAATATTATCTGCGGCGGCCAGCATTTCCGGCGCCAGGCCCCACGCCGTTCCAAAAATCACCAGATGCGGCGCGCCTGCACGCAACTGCCTGGCCAGTTGTCCAAACCCGATAGCCTTCGCTTGCCGACGGGCACAGGTGGCGACGATGGTGGGGGGTTGGCCGTGCTGCGCCCCGATGATCGTCCTGGTTTCGTCCAGGCATGACGTTACCTGAATTAATTCCAGCGCCGCACGGCGTTTGGGATGATGTTCGCGCCCATGGCCGTGGGTCCAGTGCCGGACAATCCGCTGGGCCAACGCCCGTTGATCGTCCAGCGGTGTAATCACATGAAAGGACTGCACCCCAAATGTCCGCGCAGCCCTGGCAATATCGTGCAAGTCCAGATTGGTGACTGCAGAAGCCACCGTATCGCCATGCTTATTGATGACCGGGTAGTGAATCAGCGCAACGTGCAGATTGAACCCGGATGAGGTTTTCAAGTTCTTGGGACCACTTTCGTAATATGGCAATTTCCTGGGCCGTGAAATCACGGTTTGTGAGCAGATCCGGTCGCTTCAGAAAAGTTCGAATCAGCGCGGCCTCAAGACGCCACTGGGCGATCGCCGCATGGTTTCCGGATAGGAGAACATCCGGCACACTAAGGTTTTCAAAGCGTCGGGGCCGGGTATAGTGCCCATGTTCGAGCAGCCCGTCGGCAAATGAATCGCAGGCCGCCGATGTGTGGCCGCCGAGCACGCCCGGGATCAGACGAACCACCGCATCGATAACCACCATGGCCGGTAATTCACCGCCGGTGAGAACGTAGTCGCCGATGGAAATTTCATCGTCGACGTATTGCTCGAAAAAACGTTCGTCCACGCCTTCATAACGGCCACAAACAAAAATCAGCCCTGTTCGGCGGGCAAGGCCAGCTGCCGCCTGTTGGCTGAAAGGACTCCCCTGGGGCGTCATTAAAAGGGTCAACGCGTCAGGGTTTCGCTCGCGTGCTTCACGAATCGCTCCGGCCAGTGGCTCCGGCTTCATCACCATACCGCACCCGCCGCCGTAAGGACGATCGTCGGTTACCTTGTGACGATCTTCGGCGAAGGCACGGATGTCGATGGTTTCGCCTTTGAGACAGCCTTGTTCAATGGCCCGCCGGACAATACCGTGGGTCCAGAATTGCGCAAACATTTGCGGAAATATGGTTAAGACGGCGACATCCATGGCTATGTTCATCTTCCCGGTACCGCTTACAGTCCTTCGGGAAGCGTAACCTCCATACGTCGCTCATCGGTATCGATCGCTTGCACGACCGAAGCCAGGGCCGGCACGAGAACCTCTTGATCGCCGTTTCGAACAACGTAAACATCGTTGCTGCCGGTTGGAAGAATGCTCGCCAAGCGGCCTAAAAAGCGGCCTTGCGTGTCATAGACCGACAGCCCGATTAGTTCAAACCAGTAATAGTGATCGTCTTCCAGATCGGGAAGCGAGGCTTTGGCCACCGAAAGCCGACTGCCGATAAGCGCTTCGGCGGCCGTACGGTCATTCACCCCCTCGATAGCCATAAGAATCTTTTGGCCATGCGGTTTGGCCCAGGCCACCGTTATCTTGCGGGCATTCCCCTCGAAGGGTTCCAACCTCAGTACTTGACCCCTTTCAAACAGTGCCGGCGAATCGGCATAGGACCTTGTTTTCACCGCCCCCTGAAGGCCGTGCGCGCCGACAATTTCTCCAATGAGCAGCATGTTCTCGGAGACGCGCCTGTCATTCGATGATTTCAAGTACGGTCCGCTTTTTAACCTTGGCCGAAGCCGCGCTCAGTATCGTCCGCATGGCGCGTGCGGTTCGCCCTTGTTTGCCAATTACTTTACCCAGATCCTCTTTGGCCACCTTAAGCTCGAGAACCGAAGTCTGGTTGCCTTCAACCTCAGAAACCAAGACCTCATCAGGATTGTCTACCAGCGCCCGTGCGATGTAATCGATCAGGTCTTTCATAGCTCCATCTCCTTTGTTGGTGGGTGAGAATATGGGGCAGAGGTGCTATGCAGTTTCTTGAGCAGTGGTCTCTTTCTTCAACAAGCTTCTGACCGTGTCAGTCGGAATAGCACCCTGTTCCAACCAGTACTGGACACGCTCCTGTTTTACGGTAATCTCTGCCGGGTCGCGCAATGGATTATACGTGCCAACCGATTCCAGATATCTTCCGTCGCGAGGGGACTCACTGTCGGCAACGACAATGCGGTAGAATGGTTTCTTTTTGGCACCATGTCTGGCCAATCTGATTCTTACTGCCATTCGCTCTTCTCCTTTAGAAAGGTAGCATGCCCCGGCCAATCCCGCGCATGCCGCTTTTGTTCATCTTCTTCATCATTTTCATGACTTGTGTGTAATTTTTCAGCAGGCTGTTGACGTCCTGCACACGCGTGCCGCTTCCTTTGGCAATTCTTTTGCGGCGGCTGCCGTTGATTATGCCGTGATTGCGGCGTTCCTTGCGGGTCATGGAGTTGATGATGGCTTCAATCTTCACCAGCTCACCGTCATCAACGCTCAAATGTTTCATCTGCTTCATTTTCCCCATTCCCGGGATCATTTGGAGCAGATCGGACAGGGAACCCATTTTGCGAACTTGCACCAGTTGATCGCGGAAGTCTTCCAGCGTGAACTGGCTTTTGCGCAGTTTCTTTTCAAGCTCAAGGGCTTTTTTCTCATCGACGACCGCCTGGGCCTTTTCGATGAGCGTGAGAACGTCACCCATCCCCAGGATGGTGGACGCCATCCGATCGGGATGGAATTGTTCAAGCTGGGTCAACTTCTCCCCGGTGCCGACAAACTTGATTGGCTTACCGGTGACGGCCTTGATGGATAGCGCCGCACCCCCACGTGCGTCACCGTCCGTCTTGGTGAGTACGACCCCACCGATGTCCAGCGCTTCGTCGAAGGACTGGGCCATGTTGACCGCATCCTGACCGGTCATGGCATCGGCCACCAGCAACGTGTCCGAGGGCTTGACGGCCGCTTTGATCCGCGAAAGCTCCGCCATCAAGGTGGCATCGATATGGAGTCGGCCCGCCGTATCGAGCAGAAGCGTATCACAACCTGCCATCTGCGCGGCAACCCGCGCTTCGAGGCAAATATCGACCGGATCCATGTCGGCCTGGGAAGCGAAGACCGGCACCGACAGCTGTGCGCCGAGTTTGGTCAACTGATCGATCGCCGCCGGGCGATAAACATCCGCCGGCACCAGATACGGTTTGTGTCCGTTGTCGCGCAGATACACCGCCAGCTTTCCGGCGGTGGTTGTTTTACCCGAGCCCTGCAACCCTACCAGCATGACGGCCACCGGCCGGGACCCTTTCAGATCGAGGTTCTCATGCCGGGAGCCCATCAGCTCGGTGAGTTGATCATTGACGATCTTTACAATTTGCTGCCCCGGGGTCAGACTGGCCAGGACATCCTGCCCGAGCGCCCGAATCTTGACATCCGCAATAAACTTTTTGACAACCCGGAAGTGGACATCCGCCTCCAGCAACGCGACACGCACTTCACGGAGGCCTTCTTCGATGTTGCTTTCCGTCAGCTTGCCATGTCCCTTGAGCTTCTTGAATACCGACTCAAGCTTATCGGACAGGTTTTCAAACATGGTTGATCCTTTATCTGCCTACCCTTGCCATAAATCCTTGAATTTAGAATTTCGGAAATGGTATGTCAAGAATAAAAGGAAGCAGCGAGCGGACCTTTACGCCCAATCAGAGGGGCAGGGTACTCACTCACGACAAAGGAAGGTCTGGCGGGTGCTACGGGTGCCATGCGTATAGGAACGCTCTGTGACCACAGATAGCCTAAGGCACTAAAAATTGCAAATAAAATGATCGAGAGCATACCCTTTCAAGACATTAAAGACCTGAATCGCAGCGCTTTGCTCCAATGGCTGCAACGGCGGGGTGAGGCGGCCTATCGGGTCGATCAGATCTGGCACTGGATCTACCGCGGTCAGGTCGAGACATTTGATGCCATGAGCAATCTGAGCAAATCACTGCGGGCCGCTTTGTCCGCAGCATTTGTCATCGGGCGCATGCCCCTTGTCAAGCATGAGATCGCCGGGGATGGCGCCGAGAAATTCCTCTTTGAGCTCGCCGACAAGCGCCGCATCGAAAGCGTGCTGATTCCCGAACGCAATCACACCACCCTGTGCATTTCCAGCCAGGTGGGGTGTGCCCAGAACTGCCGTTTCTGCTTCACCGCGACAGGCGGGTGGGAGCGCAACCTCACGCTGGGTGAAATTCTGGCCCAGGTTCGCGATATCAAATACGGCCTGGGTGCGCCGGAATCCCTGACCAATATCGTTTTTATGGGTATGGGAGAGCCCCTGGCCAATTATCGCAATGTTGTGGACGCGATCCATTTGCTGACCGACAAGAAGACCGGCTTGGGCTTCTCCCGGCGAAAGATCACCGTTTCCACCGCCGGTTTGGTGCCCCAGATGGCCGCCTTGGGAAGGGATACCCAGATCAATCTGGCCATTTCCCTCAATGCGGCCGATAATGACACGCGAAGCCGGTTGATGCCGATCAACCGGCGCTACCCCATCGAAGTTTTGCTGGAGGCTTGTTGTCGCTATCCGCTGCGGCGCAATGCGCGGATGACCTTCGAGTACATCCTGCTGCAGGGTGTCAACGACCGTATGCAGGACGCCCGGCAATTGGCAAAACTTCTGCGGCCCATCCGGGCCAAGATCAATCTGATTCCCTTCAACGAGCATGCGGGATGCGGCTTTCGACGCCCATCGGAAGCGGCTATCCTGCAATTCCAGCAGCATCTCATTGAACAAGGCTACACCGCAATCATCCGCCACAGCAAAGGGGGCGACATCGCCGCCGCCTGCGGCCAGCTCAAGGCGAGCGCCGAGGGATTCCCCGAGCGCTAAGAGCGCTATTTTAAATCAGCAGACCGGCAACCTTTTGGGGGGGCAGGGGGCGTACCCGGATGACCGCATTGGGGGTGGTGGTCACTACCAGAATGTCGGTTTTCTGCTCGCGCGGTGCTTTGCTGTAGCCCGCGCAGATGGCGGCCGCTTTTTCCAGCGCCGCGCGCGGGGCCGCTTTGGCGATCAAAACCGTGGGGCCCGCGTAGGATTTGGGCCGCAACAGGATGTCCTGCGCCGGCTCATGATGATCGCTGATTTTTTGATTCTCTTCCTGGGTGCGGCCCACAATAATTTTAATGCGCGCGTCAAATCTGAAGTGGCGGCCGTATTTCAACAGTTCCAATTCCGTTTCCCGTATCGTTTGCTGATGGTCGAAAAGGTCCTTCAGGCGGCGCGAATAGTTGGGATCGGTCAACAGGCATCCACCGGCCGGCGCCGGATATTCAGTGACGCCGAAGGCTTCGGCCAGTGCGATTTGCGCTTTGCGGCCGCGACCGCTGATGTTCAGCAAGCGCTTGCGATCCACAAGCCCTTCGGTTTCCGGAATGGTGGCTGGCAGTCGCAGGGCACTGAGCGGCCTGAGAATATAACCTGCCAGACCGGAGTGCTTTTCGACATAGCGCAGCGATGTTTTGGTCTGGCTCATGGGGCGTTGTCCCAACACCTCACCACTGAAGAGGAAATCGAACCCTTCCGCGCGCATGTGCTCACCGGCCAGACGAAACATTAGGGTGTGGCAGTCCAGGCAGGGGTTCATGTTTTTTCCGTAACCGCAGGCGGGGTTGCGCAGCATGGGCAGATACCTGTCCGTGATACGCTCAACCGTCAGCGGAATGCCGGTGATGCGGGAGGCTGCCCGCGCTTTATCGGCCGTGAAGAATGGCGTTTCAAAGGTTATCCAGGCAACGTCGATGTTTTGCCGCCGGAGCACCAGGGCCGCCAACATGCTGTCCAGACCGCCCGAACAGAGACCCAAGGCGCGCACGGCTTTATTTTTCACATCGGTCATGTTAGAAAGCCACTCCGTTTCCAATGGATCCAATGGTGCCCTTTAAGGGCCTCTTGCGCACACCCAAAATTCGGACCCCCCATGCATCCGCTCAGAAGAAAAACCGATAAAATCAGGAAAATCCTCAGAGACGGCTATCCGGATGTTAAGACGGCCCTGACCCATCGCAACGCCTTCGAGCTGCTGGTGGCCACCATTTTATCCGCCCAGACCACCGATCGGCAAGTCAATCGTGTCACGGGCGCGCTTTTTGAAAAGTATCCCACCGCGGCCGATCTGGCGGCCGGCACAATCGAAGAGATCGAAGACCTCATCCGGCCCACCGGCTTTTTCCACAACAAGGCCCGCAACATCAAAGCCTGCGCCCAGGCGCTGGTAAAAGACGGCGATGGTCAGGTGCCACGTGACCTGGAAGTCCTTACCCGACTGCCCGGTGTGGGGCGCAAAACAGCCAATGTGGTCTTGGGGGCGGCTTTCGGCATTCCCGGCATGGTCGTGGACACCCACGTTAAGCGCATCGCCGGGCGTCTCGGCCTGACCCTGCACAGCGACCCGGTCAAGATCGAGTACGATCTCATGGCGATTGTTCCCCGGCGGGCCTGGAACGCCTTTGGCCTGCAGCTGATCCATTTCGGGCGCGATGTCTGCCATGCCCGTCGGCCGGCCTGCCCCAACTGTCCTTTGCGGCGCCACTGCCCCTATCCGGACAAGACCGAAGCCTGACCATCACCCCCTGACCATCGAAGGCCGTGCGATCCAGACCATATGGGTTTAAGCGATGCCAACACCGCCGCGGGAGGGGGCGATGAGGGCCGGGAAGGGGTCAAACGGTCTCGTTGCCGTCCAATTTGAAGAGTTTTCGGGTGGCCGCCAGCAACTGGGCTTTGTTGCCGTGGCCTTCCTCGCGTTTGAGAATGGTGGTCGGATCGTGCAGGATTTTATTGACCAGGGCATTGACCATTTTGTCCAGCACATCTTCGGCGAGGGCTTGATTCGAGCCGTTCATGCAGCTGCGTGCCAGCTCCGCCCGGATGACATCCTCCAGTTTGCGCCGCAGCCCCACAATGGTCGGGACGACGTCCAGATTCTCATACCACTGACGAAACCGGATGACGGCTTCATCTACCAGGCGCTCACCTTTTACCGCAGCCCGTTGGCGATCGTCGATGTTTTCCTCGATGACCCCCTTGAGATCGTCTATGTCATAGGCGTAGATATTGTTCAGACGGTTGATTTCGGGGTCGATATCCCGCGGCACGGCGATATCGATGAAAAACAAGGGGCGACCGCGCCGCCGTTTCAGGACCTCACGAATTTGATCCCGCCGGATGACGTAATCCGATGCACCGGTGGAACTGATGACGATGTCTACCGTCTTCAGGGCCTCCGTGATTTCCTCGAATCGGATTGCCCGCCCGTTGAAGCGCCGGGCCAGTTCCAGCCCGTGCGCGAAGGTCCGATTGGCCACCCGGATGTCTTCGGCGCGGTTGCGGATGAGGTGCTCGACCGCCAATTCGGCCATTTCGCCGGCCCCGATCAGCAGCACTTGGCGACCTTCAAGGTCGCCGAAAATCTTTCGGGCCAGTTCGATGGCCGCGTAGCTGATGGATACGGCATGATCCCCAATACCGGTTTCCGTGCGCACGCGCTTGGCCACCAGAAACGTTTTGTGCATCAGGCGATTAAGAATGACCCCGGAGGTTTTTTTTACCGCCGCCATACGGTAGGCCTCTTTAATCTGCCCCAGGATCTGGGGCTCACCGACCACCATGGAATCAAGGCTGGCCGCCACCCGGAAGACGTGGCGCACGGCGGCGTCGCCGACATGCCGGTAAAGCTTGTCTTCAAAGTCGGCCACCGGGATAGCGTTCATTTCGGACAGGCAGCGGATCACCTGCCGGGCGGCCTCGTCTTTGTCCGGTGTGGTCAGGAGGACTTCCACCCGGTTGCAGGTGGATAACAGCAACACCTCCTTGACCGCCTCCAGAGCCTGCAAATTGAGCAGGGCCCGCTCACTATCATCGCCTGCGAAACCGATGCACTCCCGAATTTCGATCGAGGCGGTTTTGTGACTCAGGCCTATTAAAAGAATGTCGTGTTTGTTGATCATTGATCTATCGTAACGCTTGCGCATGGAATGGTTTGCCCAAATCAAGGCGGCTGTCGTCAAGGCCTCCCGTCGCGGATCGATCAGCGGGTGAACTCACCATGGTGTCCGGACAGCAGGAGATTGACGCCCAGAAAAGTAAACATCACCGTGGCAAACCCCAGGATGGCCATAATGGC
>JASFFM010000077.1:0-12994 GCA_050124295.1 Desulfobacterales bacterium
CGTGCACCGGAAAAAGCCTTAGCGGCGCCTCGCATCATTTGATTAATAGAGATGCCTTATATTAATAGTATTTACCTACTAAAATTACTCCATATAAACCCTATTGAAAGCGCGTGAGTTGTATTTTCCAGTAATATTAACATCGTTAACAGGATGTTCATTTATAGAAGCGTAAATTTGCGCAAATCTGTCTGGCAGAAGATAATGACGTTTCAAGTGACCCCCGTCGTTGTTATCGTAAATGGGAACAACATGATCCTCGTCCAGAAAGCCCCCCGGCATTGATGACACAAGATCGTATATCGGCTGAACTTCATACCGAAAGCTAAGATCTTAATACCTTCCTGACCTGATTCGGGTGGACCTATTGCAGACCATCTGAAGTTTGACTCATTTGGCAGAGCTTACTTGAAGCTCTGCTTTTTTATGCCGGCGAAGGTAAAATTCATGACCGATATGGACGGGTAAGGCTATAGGGCCAGAGCGGCGATCCGCGGCGGTCTCCAATTCCTGATCCATTATCGGGGGGCTCATATGTGACTGAGAATTTCTCTATCCTGACATCCGTCGATGTCTGCCCTCGTATAGCCTGAAAACAGATGCACGCCGACATGGACATTTTGGGATCGTATCCACTCTTTATGACGGTTGACCCATATCTGATTTGTTTCCTCTGCTTAAGGAATTACGAATAGATATCGCGGCTCAGATTGAGGCAACGAACAGGCATCGACATTTCCAAAAAGGATAGGCGAGATCTGATGATCTCGCCTAGTGGAGGAAAGGTAGTAGATTGATGTCTACTGATAGCGCAATTGATAGCTACAGGGTTGTACCAATTAACGCTGATACTATATTAGTCACCCCAAAAGCGGTGTCAAGGTCGGAAATAGACCCTATTGCGGCCGGTCAATCATCTATTGGTAGAGGTCGGAGGCGCGATGGTAAAAAGCATTCTCCAATAGGATGACATGCTAAATTCCGATTGGTGATACCGGTCGTCATCCGGTCTTGAATCATGCGGCGGGGTACCGTATACTCCAATCCTCGCCCAGCCATTTGGGGGGGGAACGTTCAGGCCGCCATGGAATACAAGCCGGATCGAAGACGTGAAGATGACACGCATCTTTTTTTGCGTTTTGTTAGCCTGCGTTGTCCGATCGCTCAAGGCCCGCCCGGCGGGTACACCCGGCATATCATGGGCGTTGGTATGGATGCGTCCTTCAAAGATGATAAAATAGGCGCTTCCGCCGACGGTAGCCATCGACAACCGCGGATCGGATATGGCCAGGCGATTGATGTCAAGGGCACCATCCGCGATATGGTTTTCGCGTATCACGGGGAAGGCGATGATTTGATTGGCAGCATTTTTGGAGACCTTTCGCCATGCATGGGCAAGGTTGAAAAAACGGACGCGAACCGCCAATATCATGACATGGTTGGCCATGGGGTCCATCGCTTCACCATAAGATATGTAAAACAACACGGGGGCGCCTGGCGATCAATGGCAGACGCCACCCGTTCGCCACCACAGGTGTTATCATCATTGCGGTGAGTCTGAGCGCTTAGATGCTCCGCTTTAGCAGACCCCATGGATGACCTAAAATCAGCGGGCCCTGAGCGACCCGGAAGATTTGGTCTAAGTGCATTCGGCGCTGCCAAAACCTCATAACGACTGCGTCTTTTCCTATGATGTTTTCCAAATCCTCGACGACCTTGTTGCTGTGCGGATACCTGTTTCTCGGCATCGCCCATATCGCCTTTCTGCCCCCCTGGGAAGGTTTTGACGAAAACGCTCATTTTTCCTACATCCAACAGCTCGCGGATACCGGCTCCCTTCCAAAGCGGGGGAGCGCTAAACTTTCTCAAGATGTTGAAGACTACATGCAATATGCACCGATGCCCTACTGCTATGTACCCTTTTTTAAGAAGGGTGAAGTCTTTACTTATCACACCTACTTCAACGCTCCCACCACGGTGATACAAACCGGGTATGCGAACATTCATTTACCGCCGGAAAAACCCCGGCGTTACCGACCGGGCCAGAGGTCAAACTGGCAGGCCCAGCACCCGCCATTGTATTATGCACTGCTCTCACCGCTTTTCCAAATAACACGTGGTCTGGCATTGATCGACCAGCTTTTCTGGCTGCGCCTGGTCTCCTATTTGATGGCCTGGTCAGCGCTGGTAATTTCGGTCTTCGGAGGTTACCGCCTGTCTGCGCCGCAGGGGGGTTCCCAACCTTTCGCGCTGAATACCTGGATGGTTATCGGTACCGTGTCCATCCCTTTGTTTTTCCCATCCTGGTATCCGGAAATGGCCAGAATCGGCAATGATTCCCTGTGTGCGCTGTTGCTGGCGATACTGTGGCTTCTTTTCATGCGAATCCAAACGGTCGGGAAAACGTGTCGTCATTTATTGCTGCTTGGGCTCATCTTGGGGCTTGGCTGCTTGACCAAAGCTTTTTTTGTGCCCTTATCGGCAGGCATTCTCTTCAGTCTGCTGCTGCATGAAGCATTGCGTGATGGCGGTTCCAAGAAGACGGCTTTTTTAAACGCGCTGGTCACCTTACTGGCACTCGTGGTGGTCTCCGGCTGGTGGTTTATCGGAAACTGGCTGGAAGGAGGTTCGCCGCTTGGATCGATGGAAGTGAACCTCGTTAAGGCCTCCGGCGGCCTTATCGATAACCTGCGGCAACATTTTTCATTGTACGCCTGGCTTCGGGGACATGCTGCTATGATTGCAACGCTTGGTTGGTCATGCACCTGGTCTTTTCTTCGTCCACCCTATATTACCATGCTGCCGCTGGCAGCGCTGGTGATCTTTCTAACATTTGGCTATCTGGCCGCACTGCCTCGATTCAAGGTCTACACCTTGGCATGGTCGCCCTTTTGGTGCGCCCTGCCTGTGATTATGGGATTAAGTTATCACGTGCTGCTCAGGATGGCCCTCAATGTTGGCGGCAGCGGCACCAGCGGTTATTATCTCCTATTCATGGTGCCCATATTCGGTCTATCGATCGGCTTAGCGCTGGGATCCTTCTGGCCTAAAAAGCTGTTCAGGTTGGCGACCGCCCTTTTCGGGCTCTATGCGCTCGTTTTTGCCGTCGTTATTTCATGGGTCCAGGTCTTGATGTTTGCGGGGATCATCTCTGCATCGAACGATAATAAATTTTACCGACTTCCGGAGCAATTCCCGCCTTATTTTGGTATCACCGATGCGCTGACCAATTTAGCGACCCTGGTTCATCCCACGATAGGGGCACTGTTTTGGCTTGCGGGCGGCACAGCGTTGATCATTGGTCTGGCATTGGGGTGGCGATCCATACGTCTGTGTGAATCCACCTAAGGGATGGTCTGCCGGGCGAATGGAAAACATTCCGATCGAAAACGATCTTAAGCGTCGGGTTGCCTTATACCGCAGCGATTGTTGATATCGGAATGGTTCCCACCGGGAAGATATCGACCGTGCGCACACGCCGTAACTCCGGGGACCGGCGAGCACACCGGTAGAAATCCGGGGCACGGTGTTCGCGCGGAAATTTGCGTTTCCGGCGCATAGACCATTTGGGAACGAGGCACCGTCATCGTTAGCCCGCTGCTGCATAGACTTGATTTTCCCCATCCCGCATTGACGGACACCCATACCCATATTTGCGATGCGGCATTCGATGCCGACCGTGCGGACGTCATCGCCAGGGCCCAGCGGGCCGGTATCCAGGCGATTATCGCCGTTGGCGAGGATCTTGCCGATGGAGAAAAAAACATCGCCCTGGCCCGGAAATTCCCGATTCTGAAACCGGCTGCAGGACTATACCCCACCGACCTGAATCCAAACGCCGCTGATGACATGGTAAGGTTCATTCGTGAAAAAAGTTCGCAGCTATGGGCCATCGGTGAAGTGGGATTGGATTTCTGGGTGGTGAAAACCGCAGCGGAACGAATGATCCAGAAAGATATTTTTGCCCAATTCATCGCCCTCGCCATCGAACTCGATCTGCCGCTGAATGTGCATTCGCGCTCGGCCGGGCGGCACGCCATCGATATGCTGATTCAGGGTGGAGCCCGCCGGGTGCAAATGCACGCCTTTGACGGTAAATTTTCGACAGCCGGCCCGGCTGTGGAGGCCGGCTATTATTTTTCGGTGCCACCCTCGATTGTGCGCTCCCGTCAGAAGCAGAAACTCGCAGGTCATCTGCCGCTGACCTGTCTGCTGGTGGAAACCGACAGTCCGGTGCTGGGACCCGATCCCCAGGTTCGCAACGAGCCAGCCAATCTTGCCCTGTCGATTCGGGCCATTGCGGAAATCAAGGGGATGGCCGAAGAGCAGGTCGTGGAAGCCGTTACGGCCAATACCCGGGTGTTATACGGATTCTGAAGAAGCGCGCCCGAATGGCTTGCATGGGAGTTTCCCTCTGCCCTTACCTGAATTCCCGGGGAAGGCGGCATCCGCCGTTCGACTGGTGCTGGGCGGCTTCTTCTCCAAACCGGCCATCTTTCCCTTTCAGGTCTGGGCGCCGGATGGCTAAGAGGGCGCCGCCAATCCGGTGGCAGCCTCCATTGCCACCGTCTCCAAGGTGGCGGCCGTGGGGATCCTTTTAGGCCTGGCGGCCTTAGGGCCCAGGGCCACTTTTGGGGACGTCCTGGCCAGCGTTTCCATGCCCCCTTTCAATTTGGCGGCCCCTGCCCAGCAAGACCTGAAGCGCCTGCCAGCCTACTCGAGCGTGGCTCTCGGCGGTATCACTTTGTGGAAATATTAAAACCTTCATCATTCAAAAAGAACAAAATATCACCTTCCCCCTCAATTTGTGAGAATAAGGGTGTTTGAAACTGATCGGTAAGTTGACCGATGAGAGGCGGGAGATGCTGACCTAACTCGCTGCCGGTGACGACTTGATCGTTGTTTTGATCGGCCTGTCCGCCCAGAGCATTGAGAAAGTGCTCTGTAAAAAGACCGTGACCATCATTCTCCAGTGCGACCTGATCCTTGGCCCCAGCCGTCAGAATCTGGATGACTCGTCTGGCCCGGGAGAATTGATTTCCGGTGGCCTTGCTCGTTGTGTCCCTTTTCGATGGCGCCATCAGATGGCCGGAGTAGCAGCAATCCATCACAAAAAATAGGTGTTTGGCCGCAATGCGATCGGACAAACTGCGGATCTGGTCCATTGAAATGGCCGTGACCGGAAAGTCGGTCTGGCTGGATTCAAACGGAATGATAAACCCCTTTTCGTTTTTTTCGGATATGGTCTGGGTTCCGCCATGGCCGGCAAAATAGAAGACAATCCGATCATCCCGGGCTACTTTATTAGGAAGCTCGTCATAGAGCAGGGTAAGAATTCTTCTCTGGGTGGCTTCCTGTTCAAGGATGGTGGTCACTTGGTCGAATCCTGTGAGCTCAAGGGATCTTTTTACGGACATGGCATCCGCCACGGCACTGTATAGTGGGGGCCAATTTTGATAGCGGTTGATTCCGATCACAACAGCGTAAGACTTGCGATAAATTCTTCCGTCCGTGATGTCTTCTGCCCGGATGATGGTTGCCGATGTGGAGCTGGTATTTCCGTTCTGGTCTTTGGCGGTGACAATAAGGCGATTCATACCCGCTTTGAGGCGCACGTCGGCAAGGAACCTGCCGCTTTCATCAAGGCCGATGGCAACATTGTTCACCTTGATACGATCAATTTTGCTGATATCAAGTATTCGTCCTCTAATGGTAAATACATCATAGAAGTCGGCAACACGAACGGTGGCACCTCCGGGCGGCTCAAAGAGTTGGATCGAAGGCCCTTTGTCGTCAAAGCTGTCATAAATCTCCTTGCGAAGGGCGTTGGATTTGGGGTAGGTGCTGTTCAGTTCGAGTGACTTATTCAGGTAGAATAAAGATTCATCCGTGATTTTTTCTTTATACAGGAGGGCTGCCAGTAGATAGTAGAGCTTATAATTGGTCGATCCTAATTCAGCCGCGCTTTTGAATAGGTGGATGGCCTCTTTGAAATTTCCCTCTTTCCGGTATGCGTTACCCAGCAGTTCATAGGGACGGATATAGCCAGGGCAAATGTCAATCGCCTTGCGATAATAGATGGGGTTGCTTTTGCCTTTAGCGAGATATAGGCGTGCCAGGTCACAATCGATTGTTCCGCCCCAAGCGGCACCCATCAACAGGATGTAAATGGTCAGGGTGCTTATGACAGCTCTCAGCTGCAAGACTGGCACAGGTGTCCTCGCTCAAATTTCGCTATCAATGACGGTGTGAGCGGCATTAACTTTAAAGTTATCAAAGTTCGCGGTGAGCCTCCGCGGCGCATCAATATCCCTTCGCTTCATGAAATAATTGGCAAAGGCGATATGGATCACCTGATCGAGGTCATTGTATGGCTTGGTACTCAGGTGTCGCCACGCATTAGAATCTTTTTCTTGATAGAAAAACGATACCATCTGACCCCTTCGGATAAGGCGTACCGAACCTTCAAAAATATCGAAAAAGGGACCATATCGAATATTGGTTTTTTGCTTGCTATTGATGACGTTATAAACGCCGGCGTTTAATTTCCCCTTGTCTTTAGCTTCATCGGGATCACGAATGAGTTCGATCCACGCTCCTGCTTTCACAGCTTTTCCATTCGTTGGATTGGAAACAACCCCGACATACAGGTTCTGGGTCATGTTGGATACCTTTTCATTCAGGTCCGTAGCACAATCAATTTGAAAATCAAAATCACCGCTGAATAAAAATTTAGAGGTGAGAATAGCCTTACTGTATGCGCCCTTTTCTGTAGATATAGATAATTTGCCCTCTTCGACCGTGATATCGGCCAGCTTGAAATCAGGCATCATCCAGTCACTGGCATTCGCATGGGGTTCCCATAAATCTTCGTCCAAATTTTCAAAAGAATCGAAGAGTTGATTTTTCTGGTCATCCGACAGGTGGTTGACGATCTTGATATCTTCGATCGTGGTGCATGAGAGGATCAAAAATACGGTTAGAATGATTACAGCTGCATGGATGATACACCGCATCCTTGCCTCCTGATAGATTTTTCGACCCGGGGTCTGTAGATGCTATTCAACGGATGGATCCTAACCTTTCCACCCCATAAAAAATGTCACCATTGAAGGGGCACTGTTTAACTTCAAAAAAATGATCAGTCGATCCTGATAAATTCAACGCGTCTGTTTTTTAATCGACCACCGCTTGAATGGTTATCAGCAATGGGACGGTCTTCACCGTAGCCGACGATATCAAACCGATCGGCATCGATGCCATGGTGCTCAGCCAGATACGCAGCGACCGACCGGGCTCTGCTTTCGGACAATTGTTGATTATACGCCCTATCTCCGGAACTGTCCGTATGGCCGCAAATCATGAATCTTGCCTGGGATAAATTACCCGCAAAGGCTTTGGCATATTCTTCCAGCAAGGGCAAAGATTCCGGCCGAATGTCGGTTGTGCCAAAATCAAAAAGGATCAGCGCACCGGTTTTGGGTACGATGTCGGTATCGGCAAGCACGCGCAAACCCCGCATCCGGTAATGGTTACCGTTGATGATTTTATAAACTCGACCGTCTTTTGACTCGTAGGCCTGACCATCGATTGTGAAGAGGCCATCCCTAAACTGCATCGCTTCGACGATTTCACTTTCAGATCCGGGAAAGGCTAACTCACCGGCCCAGATCGGCATGACAAACACGATGGAAAGGAAGATGACCAAAAGCGGAAAGATAAGCACCTTACCCTTCCAGGGATGTTCTAACGCGCATGAACACGTGGATTTCATGATCGCCCTCTCTTTTGATAACCAAGATATCCTGAATGGATGAAAACGAGCGTTTTAAAAACGATACAATCAACCTTTCCCGGATTGCTTTCCAAATCGACCCTCGAAAATACGATCTTGCGCAGGATCGGCTTCCAAAGCTTCAATGGCCAAAGCCTGACAGCGATAGGATGTCGTGTGCTACGGATTCCGCCTGATGGCCAGCATGGTAATATCATCGAACTGGGGTTTGCCCTGGCCATGGGTATCAACGGCCGTTTCGATATTTTCCAGCATGTCATCAAGGGATGAATGCGATGATTGCAGGATTGCTTGCAACCGCTCCTTTGGAAATATCTGGTCGTTCTGGTCGGGGGCTTCGAGCACCCCGTCGGTGCAGGCGAAGAGAAGGTCGCCTCTGCCCATCTTGATGGACTGGCAGCTGAAGACAATATCCGGAAACGATCCTGCCGCCGGACCGGTTGGTGCCAGGTGATCCACCCGGCCTCCGGCCGTCAGAAGTAGGGGCGGCTCGTGGCCGCAGTTGACGTAGTACAGGGCACCGGTATGGGTATCGAGAATCCCAAAGAACAGGGTGGCGAACATGCAGGCCTGCGCATGCGTCACGGAGATATAGTTGTTGGTCTGCTGGATGGTGCGCTGCAACAGGTCCTGGATCCATTGGGGATCGCTTGCGGATGGAGTTGCCTCGGCTGATTTCTGGAGACACAGCGCCCGGATCAGGCTTCGGAAAAGGGCCATGAACATGGCCGCTCCCACCCCCTTGTCGCAAACATCCCCGATGACCAGGGCAAGTGTGCGTTTTCCGTTCAGGGAGAAGATATCGTAAAAGTCGCCGGCCACCTGTTTGGCCGGCCGGATGGTCGCGGCCAGTTCCCAGCCCGATACCGAGGGCAGGTGCGAGGGGAAGAAATCCGCTTGGATTCGTCGCCCGATTTCGAGTTCTTTCTCGACGAGATCTTTCTCCCGCTCAGCTTCAATTGACAGGCGGGTGGTTTCAATGGCCCGGTGAACGAGCATGCTGATTAAGAGAATCACGAGCACGCCGTTGGGCAGGATGAAGTCCAAGAGGATCCGGGAATGCAGAAAGGCCATCGTGGCCATGGCACTGTAGGCCATTGCGGTGGCCATGATGGCGGCCCCGAAAGCCATGGCCGGCAAATAGACAAAGGCGGTCACGGCGATGGCCACGAGAAGCAGCATCACACCAAAGCCGGTCAGCCCGGTGGCCGGGCTGAAAAACGATTCCGTCAGAATGGTGTGCAAGGCATTGGCATGCACGCCGCTCAGCGGGTAGTGGGTGTCCGTGGGGACCGGGCCGGCATCCGAAGAACCGCTCAAGACTTCCGATACGACGACAATTCTTCCCGCCAGCTCCTCTTGCCAGAGGGATAATTCGGCCTTGTTTTCGGCGGCCTGAAGGATATCGGAGAAATTGTAATGCCGCATCCGCTCCCACCCGCCGATGTAGTCGATGATCATGTTACCGGCCGGGTCGATGGGAATACGGATATCGCGGGGTGCTTCGGCCCCGGGGAAGTGTGCCGATTCAAGGCGCAGATAGGCCCCCGGCTCTAAAACAAGGGCTTCCGGGGAGACCTGCAGGTAATCGCAGATGGTTCGCAGGACAATGCTGGGGTAGACGGCGTCGGCATAGCGATAGAGTAGGGGATATCGGCGGTAGACGCCGTCGGCATCATACCGCAGGTTGAGGCTGCCCAGGCCTTGGGCGGCGACTGCCAGTTCCGGGAAGGTGATAATGGCATCCACGGCCTCGGGAATGGCATCCGGTCTACCCACCACTGGGATTTCCCAGTGGGTGGCGGCCAGGTATTGCCGGGTGGCGGAGGCCTCGGATGATGATCCGTCCTTGGAGCGGGCCTGCTCGAAAAGGAACACCAATCCGAAATAGGTGTTCCCGGCGCGTCGGGCCGCTTCGACAAGCTGTCGATCCTCCTTCGCCGAGCGCTTGGATGCAAAGACAAAATCGTAAAGCTGGGCGTGCGTGCCCATGGCGCCCAAATTGGCAACGGCCCGGGCGTGGTGATGGCGATCGAGGTGACGGCGATTCAGGCGCTGAAGCGTGGACTGATTGATATCGACATGCACGACGGTATCGTCATAGGGCGGCCGGAACGTTTCGGATGCGGACCGAAATTGAAAGATACGGTCGTGCAGGCGATGATTCCAGGTGCCGGTCGCCCCGGGCAGCAGTCCGTGAAGCAGGTACATCGATACGATGGCCGCCGCACCCCCGATGATACCTGTGCGCAGTCGTCGGACCCTAGTGGTGTTCAATCGTATAGGTCCGGCAAAAAACGTTGGCGGTGGTAATGTCTTCCGCAAGGCGATCCAGTCGGCTCTCGCTCGTACCGGTGCCCTGGTCAGGTGCGCCGCGAATGGTGCCGCCGATGGAAAGCGGCCGTTCCGCTTTACTGGTCAGAGGACGCCGTTGAAGGCGCAAACGTTCGATGGCGGACAACAGGCGGGCGGCGGCGGCACCATTTTCGCCCGCGCGTTTGAGGTAGTCGGTATAGAGGGTTTCGATGGAATCCAAAGGTTTCGCCGACACCAGTACATGAAAGGTTTCCGTCCCGGTTTGTTCATCCAGCTCAAACCACTGGTCGCCCTGGGGAATCGTCATGCGGGTACCGCCGGCGAGGGCTTCGGTTGGCAGCGAAGACGGGTAAAGCAGCGTCAGGCGGCCGTCCGGGCCCTGGTAGAAAAGGTAGAAATAGCATTGGTTGCGGGTTTTCAAATACATCTTGAGCTTATCGCCCGTGCGCAGGGTGGCTTCCGGCGGCACGTTGATGGGCCGGGTCGGATCGGCATCTTGCGCCATGCCGGCCATCACCCAGCGGACGTCGATCGCTTCCGGCGAGGGTTCTTCCGCTGAGGCTGTCAGAGCGGCAGCCGCCAGCAGCGCAACCGCAATCCCAATCAACTGTACGGACATCGCTAAAATCTTCATGATGATGGCCCCCACTGCGCTGGCCGATTACCGCGGCCGTGTGTTGGGTTTGGATGATCTGCCTACAATTTTCATACAGGTTGGCGAGGGTTGTCAACGGTCAATCACGGCGGCCGGTGTTCGACGGCCCCTTCGCCGACCAGGATAAAGGGCGCCCAGAAGAATGGGTGCGCATAACGGGCGGCCACTTTTCCAGTGGCCGGATCCGGCAGTCCGGGGCCATCCATCAGGGCCAGGATCGATTGCTGCAAGGCTGCCGAGCGTCCCAGGGCCGGGTTGGCCTGCTGTCGTCGGAAAATTTCCGTGGTCAGATGCCGGGCCGAAGTGGTTTCCACCGGCCACAGGCTGACCAGCAGCGCGCGGGAGCCGGCATAAAAAAAGGCCTGCCCCAACCCGGAAATCGCTTCCGCACCGGCCCCGCCTCCAGAGCCGGTATTGCAGGCCGACAACACGACCCAGTCGGCGTCCAGCTTGAGGGTCATGATTTCACCCATGGACAATAACCCGTCCTCGCTTTCACCGGTCACGTCCGGGTTGGACAGCGCCAGGGCCGGCTGGTGGAGACCGTCCAGGTCTCCGGGCACCAGCGCATGGGTGGCAAATACGATCACCTGCCGGTCGGCCAGATGCATGGATTTGAGGCGCGCTTCCGAAGCGTCCTTTCCCAGAAAGATGGTCGCCTGGGGTGCGGCCTGCAGGGCCCGGGCGATGCCCCGGATTTCATCGGCCGTGTCGGGGAGGGGCGCTAAATCCCGCAGGTGGGTGGACGGGATGGTTTCATCGTCCAGCGAGCCGCTTTTGGTGACCCGGACGCCGCGCACCCGCAGGGCCAGCCCGCGCTCGCGGATATGAACGTCCGGGGGTGATTTTTCGGCCGGGGATGGGCTGGCCAGTTGATCCGGGTCGAATACAGGGTCTCCGAAACCGGCGAAAGGCCTGCGTGCGTGGGCCTGGACCGGCGTCTGGCGCAGGATGGCAAAGGCGGCTACAGATGCGTGGCGGCTGATGGCAGCATGGCGGATCAGCCAATCCACACGGCGATACGCCCCGAAGAGAAGGTCATCGGCAGGCGCCGATGGCGCCCCGTCGGAAACGGGTAAAAGCCCCAAGGGCAGACGATCCAGGGGCGCGTTGGTCACCACCAGCAATTCATCGGCAGCGCTCCAGGCGGCGGCCACCGGGACAAGTAGCTGGCGATAGAGTTGATGCGCGGCCGCCAGGTCGAAAGCGGGGATGCTCCCCAGCGTGGCCGGGGCCGCATCCAGCGACAATCGAATGCGGTCGACCTGGGTGGCCAGGGCCAACCGGCCGGTCGGGGCAACCGCCATGCGGGGGGCGCCCTGTTGAGGAATCCCCCAGATAAAGGTATTGCGCCGCGTGGTGTAGATGGCCAGCAAAGCCTCTTGGGGTTTGAGCAGCGCCTGGACGCCATCCAGCGCCATGGGCCGGTGTTCGGCAAAGGCCCCGTAGAGGGGGGTGGCCGCCTGAATTTCGGATTGAATGGTCTGCTGGGCCGCCTTTAACCGTTCCAACTGGCGGGAGATTTGGGCGACGAGGGCCGGATCGACCTGGTCCACGGGGGCGGCCAGGGCGTTGGATAGATTGACTTTCAGCACCGCGATTTGACGGTGGGCATCCTGCTCGCGTCGGGTAAGGTCTTTTATGGCCGGATCGGTGATGGCCACCCGGGCGCTGCGGGCACGGATGGCCTGCTGCAGGGCACGGTAACGCAGGGCTTCGGCAATTTTAAAAGTAGTATGGATGACCTCATTGGAAGTTGGTTGCGCTTTGGCCAGATGATCCAGATAGGCTTCCAGAACCACACGCCCCAGCCAATTGCGCTGGATTCGATTGTCGGCCATCATGCGGGTGGACAGCAAGGTCGGCAAGGCCGCCGCATAGTCTTTGGCCGCCGCCTGTTCCTTACCCAGACTGTCGTTGGCCATGCCCCGCAAGGCGACCATCAGGATCGAGCGTGGGTGCTCCGGGCCGAGGCGGTTGGCGAGATTCTGGTGGATCTCATCCATCAGGGGCAAGGCTTCTTCAGACCGATCGGCCATGATCAGGGCGGCGAAGACGTTTTGTCGGAATAACAATTTGCCCATAAAAAATTGGCGTTCCCTAAAGCAGGCCTGGGCCATGTCGAATTGTTGGGCCGCATCGGCATACGCGCCTTCGATAGCGAACAGTTCCACCAGATCGAGCCGGATGGTACCAACAAAAGGCGCGTCGAGGGGGATGCCGGAGTC